>NZ_LT607802.1:585857-715745 GCF_900090205.1 Vogesella sp. LIG4
CTCGTTCTCCTTACTTGCCCTGGGCCTTCAGGGCGGCATCCAGCCGCGGGTACACCCGGCGGGCGTTGCCTTCGTAAATCAGGTGGCGCTCGTCGGCGGTGAGGCTGGCCGCCTCGATGTAGCGCTTGGTGTCGTCGTAGTAGTGGCCGGTTTCCGGGTCGATACCGCGCACCGCGCCTATCATCTCGGAGGCAAACAGCACGTTTTCCACCGGAATCACGCGGGTAAGCAGATCGATGCCCGGCTGGTGGTAGACGCAGGTGTCGAAGAAGATGTTGTTCAGCAGGTGGTCCTTGAGCAGCGGCTTTTTCAGCTCCTGCGCCAGGCCGCGGAAACGGCCCCAGTGGTAGGGCACCGCGCCGCCGCCGTGCGGAATCACGAACTTCAGCGTGGGGAAGTCGCGGAACAGGTCCGAGGTCAGGCACTGCATGAAGGCGGTGGTGTCGGCGTTCAGGTAGTGCGCGCCGGTGGTGTGGAACGCGCAGTTGCAGCTGGTGGAGACATGAACCATCGCCGGGATGTCGTACTCCACCATCTTTTCGTAGATCGGGTACCAGTGGCGGTCGGACAGCGGCGGGCTGGTCCAGTGGCCGCCGGACGGGTCCGGGTTGAGGTTGATGCCGACAAAGCCGTAATCCTTGACGCACTTTTCCAGCTCCGGGATGCAGCTGGCCGGGTCCACGCCCGGGCTTTGCGGCAGCATGGCGGCGCCGATGAAATTGTCCGGGAACAGCTGCGCCACGCGATGGCACAGCTCGTTGCAGATTGCCGCCCAGGTGGCCGAGGTCTGGAAATCACCGATATGGTGGGCCATGAAGCTGGCGCGCGGGCTGAAGATGGTCAGGTCGGCACCGCGTTCCTTCATCAGCCGCAGCTGGTTGCTTTCGATGCTGTCGATCAGCTCGTCGTCGCTGATTTTCAGCTCGGACACCCTGGGGCCGAGCGCCGGGGTGGCCAGGTTGTCCACCTGGCGCTTGCGCCAGTCTTCCAGCGCCTTGGGCGCGGTGGTGTAGTGGCCGTGGATATCGATGATCATGATTCACTCCTGAAACAGGCGGGACCGGTTCGGTCGGTTACAGCGGGCGGCGCGTGGACGGCCCCGCAAAGGCAATTCGTTGTGGTCGGCTCAGTGCCCCAGTGACACGGCGCCGGACGGTTTGTCAGCAGCCGGGTGTGCGCGCTGCTTGATGAACAGCGCCACGGCGGCAATCAGGCCGGGAATGGCCAGCACCAGGAATACCTGGTCGAAGCCCAGGTGGCGGCGGGTCAGTTCGGCCACCAGGAAGGAGCCGGCAATGCCGCCGAAGCGGCCGATGCCCAGCATCCACGACACGCCGGTGGCGCGGCCCTGGGTGGGGTAGAAGGCGGCAGCCAGTGCCGGCAGCGAGGACTGCGCGGTGTTCATCACCGTGCCGGCCACGAACACCACCGCCATCAGCAGGCCGACATTGCCCACCGCCTGGCCGATGGCGTAGATGGCCAGCGCGGTGAGCACGAAGCCGATGGCGATGATGCGGTCGGCGTTGAAGCGGTCCATCAGCCAGCCGCAGAACACGGCGCCGATGCCACCCAGCGGGAACAGCGCGGCAATCTGCATCGCCACTTTCGGGTCGATGCCGCCTTCCTTGAACAGCACCGGCATCCAGTTGATGACGCCGTAGAAAATCACCAGGCCCATGAAGTAGGCCAGCCACAGCATCAGCGAGCCGGTGCGATAGGCCGGCGACAGCACTACGCCCAGGCCCTGCTTGCCGGCCACTTCCTGGCGGGTTTCGCTCTGGTGGAAGGCCGGAATGTCACGGGCGGAAGCATGGATGCGCGCCAGTGCGGCGGCGATGCGCTCGCGCGGCTGCCCCCTGGCCACCAGGTAGCGCACCGATTCCGGCAGCACCAGCAGCAGCAATACCGTCAGCAGCAGCGGCACCACGCCGCCCAGCTGGAACACGCTGCGCCAGCCCCATTGCGGAATCATCCATGCAGCCAGAAAGCCGCCCAGCGCCGCGCCCAGCGGAAAGCCGCAGAACATGGCATTGGTCAGCAGCGCGCGGCGCGGCCCCGGGCAGAACTCGCTCATCAGCGTTACCGCGTTGGGCATGGCGGCGCCCAGGCCCACGCCGGTGATGAAGCGCAGCACGGTGAGCTGCGGCAGGTCGGCAGCCTGCGACGACAGCAGGGTGAACAGGCCCAGCACGCCAACCGAGCCCAGCAGCACCTTCTTGCGGCCGAAGCGGTCGGCCAGCGGGCCGGCGGACAACGCGCCTGCGGCCAGGCCGAACAGCGCCGCGCTGAGCACCGGGCCCAGCACCGGCTTGGCGATGCCCCACTCCTTCAGCAGCGAAGGCGCCACGTAGCCGATGGCGGCGGTATCGAAACCATCCAGCAGCACGATGCAGAAACACAGCGCGAACACGCACCACTGGAACGGGGAAAACGGGTGCCGGTCGATGAACGCCTGCACGTCTACGGACTGCTGTGACATGAATCTCTCCAACGTTGTTGTGTTGTCGGTGGTAACGGCGCTCTGTGGCACCTGGGGTCAAGCCTGCTGCCCTGCCCTTGCGGGCTGCGCGGGTCGCTGTCGCTCTCTGTTTTTCGCAGCGGCGCCGCGCGGGCGGTGTGTGTGTTCGGGGGTACTGGCTACTTGCGGCCATCCCATACCGCGGCCGGCACCATCACCTCGCCGCGCATGATCAGCCGCGCGGTGCGCAGCAAGGCGGCGCGGGTCACGTTCTGCGGGTTGGCCGCATCGGTTTCCAGCTCCACGGAAAACTCGCCGCTGGGGTGCTCCACCGACACCACCTGGCGCTGGCCACCGGCCATGCTGGCGATGCCGTCGGTAATGGCGCCTTGCAGCACGCAGGCGGTGCCCACGGTGACCGCCGCCAGCACGCCGATGGCGTCGTGGCATACGTGCGGAATGAAGCTGCGGGTAGTCAGGCTGGCGTCGGGCGCGCGCGGCGGCGCGATCAGCGTCATCTTGGGGTAGGTCTTCCTGCTCACATCGCCCAGGCCCATCAGCTCGCCGCACACCAGGCGCAGCGCTTCCAGCCGGGCCTTCAGCTCATCGTCGGCATTCAGCTCGGCCACGGTTTCGTAGCCGCTGCGGCCAAGGTCGGCAGCGCGCAGCATCACCAGCGGCATGCCGTTGTCGATGCAGGTGACGTCGATCTGGCCGATGCCGTCCACGCTCACCGTGTCGCGCACCTGGCCGGTGGGCAGCAGGCCGGCGCACACCGAGCCGGCTGTATCCAGAAAATTGATGGTGATGGGGGCGGCGCTGCCCGGCACGCCGTCGATGCGGGCGTCACCGTCGTAGCGCACATGGCCGCCGGGGGTTTCCACGGTGATGTCGCAGGCCATGCCGGTGTTCAGCGTCAGCACGCGGAAGGTGCTGGTATCGCCCTGCGGCTGCACCATGCCGGTTTCCAGCGCGAACGGCACCACCGCGGCCAGCATGTTGCCGCAGTTGGGGGTGGTGTCCACGGTGTCCTTGTCCGGCGTTACCTGCGCAAACAGGAAGGTGAGGTCGATGCCCGGCTCGCGGCCCAGGTCAACGATACCCACCTTACTGGTGAGCGGGTTGGCGCCACCCAGGCCGTCGATCTGGCGACGGTCGGGCGAGCCCATCACGGCCAGCAGCACGCGGTTGCGCACTGCTTCGTCGGCCGGCAGATCGGCTGCCTTGAAGAACGGCCCGCGCGACGTGCCGCCGCGCATGAACAGGGTAGGGATAGGTGTCTGCATGGCTGCAGTATCTGCCTGCCCGCCATGCTGAAAAATATGGATAGCTAACTAGTAGATATACCGGTTTGCTATAGCTTGATACTGCCGGTCAAGCCGGCAGCAGTGGCCCGCCAACAATGGCCGGCACCATTTCGCGCAGCAGTTCCTGCATGGCCTGCTGGGTGAGTGTGCTGGGGCGGTGCGAGCTTACCGCCAGTGCCAGCCGGCTTTGCAGGCCCGGCTCGCCGATCTGCCGCAGCCGCAGCTTGTCGGCCTTGTCGCTGCTGGATACCGCCAGCCGCGACAGCACGGCGCTGCCGGCACCGTCGGCCACCAGTTCCAGGATGGCCGGCACGCTGTCGATCTCCAGCGCCACGGTTGGCCGCAAGCCGCGTGCCCCCAGTTCCGACTCCACCAGCATGCGGATGGCGTGCGGCTGCGAGGGAATCACCAGCGGCCGTGCGGCCAACTCTGCCAGCGACAACGGCCCGCTGGCATCGTCGCCGGCCAGCTCCACCAGATACAGCGCCTCGTCGCACAGCGGCACGATATCGATATCCGCCGACGGCACCGGGTTGTACAGCAGCGCCACGTCCAGCCGGCCGTTGCGCAGCGCCTCCAGCATATTGGCCGACAGCCCCTCGCGTATCGCCAGCGAGGCCTCCGGCAGCCGGCTGCGAAAGGCGCGCGACAGCGGCACCGACAGCACGCGCGACAGGCTGGGCGGCAGCCCCAGCGCTACCTTGCCGGCCAATGCGCCGCGCACGCGGCCCAGCTCCTCGCGGGTGCGCTCCACCTGGTGCAGCACGCCGCGGCCGTGCTCCAGCAGCAGCTTGCCGGCCTCGGTGAGCGTGACGCCGCGGCCGTTGCGCAGCAGCAGCGTCTGGCGCAGCTCCACCTCCAGCTGGCGGATCTGGCGGCTGAGCGCCGGCTGGGCAATGTCCAGCACGATGGCGGCGCGGGTAAAACTGCCCAGCTCCGCCACCTTGATAAAGTATTCAATCTGCTTGAGATCCATGCCTTCCCCTACCCCACTTGAGCGCCGACAGTAGCACGCCGGGCCTGATCTTGCGGCCGCGGCCGCCGCTTGGCAAACCGCGCTGCCGGCAGCCTCCGGTGTGGCCTGCACGCATTTGCACCACAGCCGCGCGCCATTTTGTGCCAACAAAAACCGCTGGCACGCCAAAAACGCCAACACGGATTTCGATAATTTAATTTTATTGCAATCCCACGCTGCCTGCGGTGACAGCCGCGCTGTCGCACTAGAATTATGTACCAGTTGGTACATAATAAAGCGGCAACCACCACCCAGGGGCAGACATGCGACACTCGATTGCTACCGTATCACTCAGCGGCACCCTGCCGGAAAAGCTGGAGGCCATCGCCGCCGCCGGTTTCGACGGCGTGGAAATCTTCGAAAACGACCTGCTGTACTTTGATGGCACCCCGGCCACGGTGCGGCAGATGTGCGCCGACCTGGGGCTGGAGATCATGCTGTTCCAGCCGTTCCGCGATTTCGAGGGCGGCCCACGCGAGCGGCTGGCACGCAACCTGGACCGCGCCGAGCGCAAGTTCGAGCTGATGGGCCAGCTGGGCACCGACCGCATCCTGGTATGCAGCAGCGTGGCGCCGGACACCAGCCGCGACGACGCGCTGATCGCCGACGACCTGTTCCGCCTGGCCGAGCGCGCCGCGCAACACGGCATCACCGTAGGTTACGAAGCGCTGGCCTGGGGCCGCCACGTCAACTCCTACCGCCATGCCTGGCAGCTGGTGAACACGGTGGATCACGCCAACCTGGGCATCATCCTCGACAGCTTCCACACCCTGTCGATACGCGACGACCTTTCCCAGCTGGCGCAGATTCCCGGCGACAAGATCGTGTTCCTGCAGCTGGCCGACGCGCCAATCCTCAACATGGACGTGCTGGAGTGGAGCCGCCACTTCCGCAACTTCCCCGGCCAGGGCGATTTCGACCTGGGCGCCTTCCTCGCCCCCATCCTGCAGGCCGGCTACCGCGGCCCGCTGTCGCTGGAGGTGTTCAACGACGGCTTCCGCGCCGCCCCCACCCGGCTGACCGCTGCCGACGGCCTGCGCGGGCTGCGCTACCTGGAGGAAACCACGCTGGCCACCCTGGCCGCGCGCCAGCAGCCGTTGCCCGACGTGCCGCTGTTCGCCCCGCCGCCGCCCGCCCGCTACCAGGGCGTGGAGTTCCTGGAGTTCGCGGTGGATGACGAATCGGCCAGCCGACTGGGCCGCGCGCTGGAGCGCTTCGGTTTCGAGTGCACCGGCCAGCACAAGAGCAAGGCGGTGAGCCTGTACCAGCAGGGCGACATCAACCTGATCCTGAACGCCGAGCCGGACTCCTTCGCCCACGCCTTCTACGTGTCGCACGGCCCCTCGCTGTGCGCCGCCGCCTTTGCCACCGACCATGCGGCCAACGCCCTGGCGCGCGCCAAGCAGTACGGCGGCAAGCCGTTCGACAGCCGCGTCGGCCCCAACGAACGCCACATCCCGGCGGTGCGCACCCCGGACGGCAGCCTGCAGTACCTGGTGGACAAGCGCGAGGCGCCGATCTACCAGAGCGACTTCAGCATGCGCGCGCCCACCCGCCCCGCGCTGCTGCAACGCATCGACCACTTCGCCATCGGCCTGCCGGCGGAAACACTGGACAACTGGATCCTGCATTACCGCGCGCTGTTCGGCTTTGTCACCGAGCACGAGCAGACGGTGCCGGACCCGTACGGCCTGATGAAGAGCCGCGTGGTGCGCAGCGCCGACAGCAGCATCCGCATCCCGCTCAACATCTCGGAAAACCGCAACACCGCGATTGCGCGCTCGGTGTCCACCTACAAGGGCTCCGGCCTGCAGCACGTGGCGTTCTCCACCGCCGACATCTTCGCCGCCGTCAGCCAGGCGCGCGCCGGCGGCGTGCCGCTGCTGGACATCCAGGACAACTACTACGACGACCTGCTGGCGCGCTTCAACCTGGACGACGATTTTGTCGAGCGGCTGCGCAGCCACAACGTGCTGTACGACCGCGATGCGCAGGGCGGCGAGTTCCTGCACGTGTACAGCGCGCCGTTCGAGGAGCGCTTCTTCTTCGAGATCGTGCAGCGCCTCGGTGGCTACGACCAGTATGGCGCCGCAAACGCCCCGGTAAGGTTGGCCGCACAGGCGCAGCGCCGCCAGCGCCAGGCCGGCTGAGCCGGCTGGCTCACCACCGCGCGTCGCAATAATGTAACGCACGGTACAAAAATTATGAATTCAGCCCGCCGCCACATTGACGTGGCGGCGGCAATGCGCCAGATTACAAACGTACCACGTGGTACATAATTCAAAAAGCGACATCACAACAGGAGCACAGCATGACCCGATACGCACGCACACGGCCGGCCCGCCGCACGGTGGCATGACATGGCTACCGACATCCTGGTGCTGAACGGCCCCAACCTCAACCTGCTGGGCAAACGCCAGCCGGAAATCTACGGCCACGCCACCCTGTCCGACGTGGAGCGCGGCTGCACAAGCGTGGCGCGCGAATACGGGCTGAGCATCAGCTTCTGCCAGAGCAATGCCGAGCACCAGCTCATCGACTGGATACACGCCGCGCGCGAGCAGCACCGCGCCATCGTGATCAACCCTGGCGGCTACAGCCATACCTCGATTGCGCTGATGGACGCGCTGGCCGCCTTCGAAGGCCCGGTGATCGAAGTGCACATCAGCAACATCCACCGCCGCGAAAGCTTCCGCCAGCTGTCCTATGTATCGAAAGTGGCCAGTGGCGTGATCTGCGGCCTGGGCATCCACGGCTACAACCTGGCGGTGCATCACCTGGCCGCCCAACTGGGCCGCCAGGCCTGACCCCACACCCCGGGGTTGGCCGCAAGCGGCCGGCGCCAGCTTAACGAGGCAAGACATGAACAACAGCATTTCCGGCACCACTACCGGCAACAGCGACAAGGTGCTGATCGGCCTGATCGGCGCGGACATCCAGCGCTCCAAATCCCCGTTCCTGCACGAGCAGGAGGCGAGCGCCGCCGGCCTGCGCCTGCAGTACCAGCTGCTGGACCTCACCCGGCTGGGCAAGAGCGTGGACGACCTGCCCACCCTGCTGGCGGCGGCCGAGAGCTGCGGCTTTGCCGGCGTCAACATCACCCACCCGTGCAAGCAGGCGGTGATCCCCTTCCTGGACGAGCTGTCGCCGGATGCGCGCCAGATCGGCGCGGTGAACACCGTGGTGTTCCGCAATGGCAAACGCTACGGCTACAACACCGACTGCAGCGGCTTTGCCGAGCCGTTCCGCCGCAACTTCACCGGCCGTGATCTGCGCCAGGTGGTGCTGCTGGGCGCCGGCGGCGCCGGCTCCGCGGTGGCGCAGGCGCTGCTGGGCTGCGGCGTACAGACGCTGCTGATCGTGGATCAGGACCCGGCGCGCGCGCAGGCGCTGGCCGACAAGCTGCAGGGCTTCTTCCCGGAACGGCGCGTGCGCGGCGAAAGCGATGTGGCACGGGCAATGGCAGAGGCCAGCGGCCTGGTGCACGCCACCCCTACCGGCATGGACGGCCACCCCGGCCTGCCGCTGCCGGCCGAACTGATCCACGGCGGGCTGTGGGTAGCCGAAGTGGTGTATTTCCCGCTGGAAACAGCGTTACTGAAACTCGCGCGCGAGCGCGGTTGCCGCGTACTGGACGGCGGCGGCATGGCCGTATGGCAGGCAGTAGGCGCGTTTGAACTGTTCACCGGGCGGGCGCCGGACAGCGCCCGCATGGAGCAGCACTTTCGCGACATGATTGCCCGCGGCTGACAGTCGTCCGACTCTCAACGTTGCTTTTGCGCCCTGCCGGCTCCCCCGGCAGGGCCTTTTTTTATGCCTGCGGCCGCAGATAGGCCTGCACCATCTCCACCAGCATGCGCCGCTGCCCGTCGCGCGCCGCCTCGCTGACCATATCGCGCCCGAACAGGGTTTCAAAGGTGTAGCGGTTGGCCACGCGGAAGAAGCAGAACGAGCTGATCAGCATGTGCAGGTCCACCGCATCCACCTCCTGGCGGAAGATACCCTCCGCCTTGCCGCGCTGCAGTACCGCGTCGATCTCGGCGATCACGCTGCGGTTGAGGCTGCGGATCTGCTCCGACTTGCGCAGGTGCCGCGCCTGGTGGATGTTCTCGATGCTCACCAGGCGGATGAAGTCGGTATGGCTGGCGTGGTAGTCGAAGGTGAACTCGGCCAGCCGCACCATGGCCGCCGCCGGCGCCAGATGCTGCAGCGCCAGCCCGGTTTCGATATCGCGGATCTCGCCGTAGCAGCGCTCCAGCGCCGCGATGTACAGCTCCTCCTTGGTCTGGAAGTGGTACACCACCATGCGTTTGGTGGTGCCGGCGCGCTCGGCAATGGCATCCAGCGTGGAACCGCTGAGCCCGGTCTGGGCGAATTCGGTGATGGCGGCGTCCAGAATGCGCTTCTTCAGGCCTTCCGGATCGTTCTTGCGGCGCGGCGCTTTCTTGTCGGCGTCCTTGGTGGTCATGGCGTATCGGTAAAGGGAGGGCAGCCGACAGCATATACCAAGCCGCCGGCTGGCTGGCAGCGGCGGCAGGGTGAAGCCGGCCGGAAACGAAACAAGGTTGGCCGCAGACAAGCTGCGGCCAACCTTGCGCGCGGGAGGCGAGACTCAGTCCGCCAGCGTTTCCACCTGCCTCGGCGCCATGAAGTACAGCCAGGTCAGCGCCACGAAATAGCAGCACGGAATCAGCGTGAACAGCAGTGCGTAGTTGTTGTGGGTAACGGTCAGCACATAGCCCACGATCTGGGTCATGAACATGCCGCCGATGGCGCCGATCATGCTGCCAAAGCCGAACACGCTGCTCACCACTTCCTTCGGCGAGAAGTCCATTACCAGGCTCCAGATATTGGCGGTCCACGCCTGGTGCGCCCCCACCGCCAGCGAAATCGCCGCCACTGCCAGCCACAGGCTGCTGGCGCCAGCGGCCAGCACGATGCTGATGATGCACAGCGCGCACAGCAGCATGGCTGCCAGGCGTGCCGGTATCGGCGCCATGCCGCGTGCGATCAGCCACGATGACAGCACGCCGCCGCCCACGCTGCCCACGTCGGCGGTGAGGTAGATCACGATCAGCGGAATGCCCATCTGGCTGACGCTGATGCCCAGGTGGTACTGCTGGTTGAGGAAGGGCGGCAGCCAGTACAGGTAGAACCAGAACACCGGTGCGGTCATGGTGAAGGCCAGTGCATAGGCCCAGGTGCCGCGCAGGCGCAGGATGCGGCGGTATGGCACCCGTGCCGGCGGCAGCTCCACGCCAGCCTGGATATAGGCCAGCTCGCTTGCGCTCACGCTCGGGTGGCGCGCCGGGTCCTGGTAGTGGCGCAGCCAGAACGCCAGCCACACCAGGCCGAAGCTGCCGATGACCACGAACACCATCTGCCAGCCCCACAGCATCAGGATCAGCGGCAGCAGCACCGGGGTGAGTAGCGCCCCGACATTGGTGCCGGCGTTGAACAGCCCGGTGGCCATCGCGCGCTCGCCGGCCGGGAACCACAACCGCGAGGTCTTGACGCAGGCCGGGTAGTTGGCCGCCTCGGCCAGGCCCAGCAGGAAACGGCAGATCATGAAGCCGGCCGCCGAGGCCGCCAGGCCGTGTGCGGCGGCGGCCAGGCTCCACAGCAGCACCGCCAGCGCCAGTGCATGGCGCACGCCGATGCGGTCGATGAAGCGGCCCTGCGCAGCAAAGCCGATGGCGTAGCCCAGCTGGAACCAGAAGTTGATATTGGCGTAGTCCTGCGCCGTCCAGTTCATGGCCTTGGCCAGCACCGGCTGCAGCACGCCCAGCGCGGCGCGGTCGATGTAGTTGATGGTGGTGGCGAAGAACACCAGCGCCAGCATCCACCAGCGGGTGTGGCCGATGGCCATGGCCTGCCGCCAGCGCTGCGACAGGGATGGCCGGGTAACGGCGCCGGTAGCGACCGGGCCGTCGTACTGTGGGGTATGCATCTTGAGTTGTCTCCTGCGAGGTTGTGTTGATGCCCTGGCGGGCAACTCTCGTCATTGCTTTTGTTGGCCGCATGCGCGGCCTGCCGTCTGTGCGGCGGGTGGCCCGGGTCTGCGCCCGGTGCCAGTTTTTAATGTAAGGGGTAACGCTGCAGCAGCCAGATTGCCAGGCTGATGCTGAAAAAAGAACTGCTGGTCGCCAGCAGCAGGGTGGCGGCGCAAAAGCCCTGCATATCGTGCCGCTGCCCGAAAATCGGAAAGATGCTCAGCATCGGCATCGCCGCGATCAACACCCCGGCCATGGCCAGCTGCGGGTTGCCGGCGGCGAACGGCAGCAGCGCCAGCGCCACCAGCAGCGGATGCAGCAGCAGCTTGCCGGCCGCCACCACGCTGACATCGCGCCACAGGCTGCGCAGCGGCAACCCCACCAGCGAACCGCCGATCAGGAACAGCGCCACCGGCGCCGAGGCGCTGCCCAGCATCGCCACCGGCCTGGCCAGCAATGGCGGCAGCGGCCAGCCCAGCAGCGCCAGCAGGCTGCCGCAGGCGATGGCCAGCACGATGGGGTTGCTGCGCAGCCCCAGCAACGCACGGCCGAACGGCCGCCAGAAACCGCCGCTGCGGCTACCGTCGGACTCCGACAGTGCCATGCCCAGCGGCAGCATCAGCAGGTTTTCCACCACCATGCACAAGGCCAGTGCCAGCGCCGCCACCGGCCCCAGCAGCTGGTGCACGATGGGGTAGCCGACAAAGGCGCTGTTGGAGCAGGACATGCCCAGCCCGTACAGCGCGGCGCGCGGCAAGGGCTGGCGGCGCCGCCGCATCGCCCACAGCGTGCCCAGCAGCAGCATGCTCAGCGAGGCGCCGGCATAGGCCAGCAGGTAGCCGCCGTTGAGCATCTCCGCCGGTGCCCGGCTGGACAGCGAATGCAGGATCAGCGCCGGCAATGCAAAGCGCACCACCAGCGTGCCCAGCGCCGGCAGCTGCGCCTGCGGGAACCACTGCCCGCGCACCGAGGCATAACCCAATGCGATCAGCAGGAATACCGGGGCGATGGCGGACAGGATGGCCAGCATGCTGATGCAGCGCCGCTCAGGCGGCGGCCTTGGCGCCGCAGGGTGCGGCCGGGGTGGCGGGCGGCTGCTGGCTATCGTGACAGCGCAGGCAGCGGCGAGGGATTGCGGTGTTCATGGCAGCAGTATCGACTGGCCGGCAAGTGTGCAAAATATGGATGGCCCACTAATAGATATATCAGTTTGCTATGGCTTGTCGCCGGCGTGCAGGGTTGGCCGCAGCCGCATCGCCATGCTCAGCGTCTGCCCCGGCGCCAGCCAGTGGCCGCCGGTCTGGCTGGCCGGGTAGGCAGCCAGATTGGGGAAGTCCGGCAGCTGGGTGCAGGGCTCCAGGCAGAAGAAATCCTGCCCCGGCGGGGTGTAGAGAGTGAGCAGATCGGCCGGCCCGCTGGCCTGTAGCTGCAATTGCAGGCCGGCGTGGTAGATGCGCAGCGTGCCGCCCCAGCCATACGCGGTGTTGTCCAGCGGCCAGTCGTCCGGGTGCAGGCCGGTGGCCAGCGCGCCCACCAGCGGCGTCGCCGCATCCGGGAACAGCGGCAGGATGTCAGCATCCGCCTGCCACAGGCCGGCGATATGCGTCTGCAGCCGGGTGTCGGCATGGCGTGGAAAGTAGGGATGCAGGCCGATGCCATAGGGCAGCGTCTGCGCCGCCTCGTTGCGCAGCGACAGCGTGTGCGTCAGGCCGTCGGCATCCAGCACGATGTGCTGGCTTGCAGTAAAGCAGTACGGCTCGGCGCCCTGCTCCATCCGCAGTTGCAGCGTGGCATGCGCCGGCCCGTACGCCAGCAGTTGCCAAGGGCGGCGCCAGCCTGTGCCGTGCAGAAAATGATCGCCCCGCCAGGCCGGCGGCAGGCTGAGCTGCCCGCCATCCGGCAGGTGGAAACGGCCGTCACGCAGCCGGCCGCACAAGGGCAGCATCGGGAAGCAGGCCATGCCTGCCACCGTACCCTGTTCAATGTCAGCGTCGCTGGCTGGGCGCAGCAGGTGCAGCCGCTCGGCGCCGGTCTGCAGATAGCAGCGGGCGATGCTGCCGCCGGCTTGCGGCAGCAGCTCGGCATGCAGTGGCCCGTGCCGCAGCGTCAGCAGCGCCATGTCAGCCGGCAAACGCGTACGGTGCCAGGCCGCGCACGCCTTGCGGGTCGATCTCGAACACGCTGCCGGCCAGCGGCTGTGCGGCCAACGTTGCCTCGCTCAGGCCATCGCGGGCGGTGCTTACCGCCAGCCGCTCCAGCCGTTCGCCAAAGAACGCCACATTGGTCACCAGCGACACCGGTAGCCGGATGCGGCGCAACAGGCTGCCGTCCGGCGCGAAGCGCGACACGCAGCCGCCCTCCCAGTGCGCCACCCACAGGCAGCCTTCGGCATCCACCGTCATGCCGTCCGGGTAGCCTTCCTGCGGCGAAAACACCTTCCACACCTCGCGCGGCCCCGGCGTGCCGTCTTCCGCCATGGGGTAGCGGTAGATGGTGCGCAGGAAGGAATCGGTGTGGTACATCAGCTGCCCGTCGGGCGAGAAGCACGGCCCGTTGCAGATGTGGTAGCCGCTGTCTACCACCTGCCAGCTCAGGTCTGGCCGCAGCCGGTACAGCCGGCCATGGGCACCGGCCGGGTCGCTGTCGCTCATCGAGCCGGCGAAGATGCTGCCGTCGCACCAGGCCTTGGCATCGTTCAGCCGCATGCCGGGCTGGCGCGGGTGCGGGTTGGCGATCGGCTGCACGCTCGGCTCCGGCGCCAGCTGCAGCAGGGCGAAGCCGTCGCGCATGCCGGCCACCCAGCCGCCCCGGCTGCGCGGTATCACCCAGCCCGCCAGATCCGGCAGCTGCCACTGGCGGTACAGGCTGCCATCCGCCTGCAGCGCGTACACCGTGTGCTGGCGGATGTCGACGAAGTACAGCCGCGCTTCTGCCGCCGACCAGTACAGCCCCTCGCCCAGCACCGCACGGGCGTCGAACAGCAGGCGTGCCTCGCTCATCAGGTCCACCCGGCGTCCACCACGAATTCCTGCGCGGTGATCATGCGGCTGTCGTCCGCCGCCAGGAACAGCGTCATGCGCGCGATGTCGTCGCCGTGCAGGCGGCCGGCCAGGCACTGGTTGGCGTCTATCATCTGCTCGCCGGCAGCATCCACCCACAGCCGCAGCTGTTTCTCGGTCATCACCCAGCCGGGGGTAAGCGTGTTGACGCGCACGCCCTGCTTGCCCAGATCACGCGCCAGCGCACGGGTCATGCCGATGGTGGCGGCCTTGCAGGTTTCGTACACCGGGTAGCCGGCACCCTTGATCTTCCAGCTGATGGAGCTGAGGTTGACGATGGCGCCGCCACCGCCGGCCACCATGTCGGCGGCGGCCTGCTGCGCGGCAAAGAAGCCGGCGCGCAGGTTGATGGCCACCATCTGGTCGAAGTAGTCCGGGCTGACCGTGGCCAGCTGGTGGCGGTCATCGTTGGCCGCATTGTTGATCAGGATGTCCACCCGCCCCAGCGCTTCGCGGGCGGCGACAAAGGCGCCGGCGATATCCTCCACCCGGCTCATGTCGCAGGGCAGGAACAGCGGCGTGGGGCCCAGCGCGGCGGCGGCCTGCTGCACCTGCTGGGCCGCCTCGCGGTTGCGGCCGGTAAAGGCCACCCGCGCGCCCTGCGCCGCGAAGGCGGTAACGATGTCGGCACCGATGCCGGAACTGCCGCCGGTGATGAAGACCACCTTGCCGGCCAGGCTGGGATAGTGTGCGTACTGGCTCATGTCTCTCTCTTTGTATGTGCTGTCCGGCCGCTGTTGTGCGCGGCCTGTTGTGCTTGCGGCCAACCCTTGGCCCCGCTAGTGCGATTCGCGCGGCACCGCGGCGCCGCTGCTGCCCACCAGGAAATCCAGGTCGGCGCCCAGGTGCGCCTGCTGCACGTGCTTGACGTACAGATGGTACCAGCCGCGCGACGGCTGCTCCGGCGCCACCCACTGCTCGCGGCGGCGCGCCAGCTCGGTGTCGCTGACATGCAGGTGCAGGCGGCGCCCCGGCACGTCCAGTTCGATCAGGTCGCCGTTCTGCACCAGCGCCAGCGGGCCGCCGATGGCCGCCTCCGGCGAGGTGTGCAGCACCACGGTACCGTAGGCGGTGCCGCTCATGCGTGCGTCGGAGATGCGCACCATGTCGGTGATGCCCTTCTGCAGCACCTTGGGCGGCAGCTGCATATTGCCCACCTCGGCCATGCCGGGGTAGCCCCGCGGGCCGCAGTTCTTCAACACCAGCACGCAGTGCTCGTCCACGTCCAGATCCGGGTCGTCGATGCGGGCGTGGTAGTCGTCGATATCCTCGAACACCACCGCGCGGCCGGTGTGGCTCATCAGTGCCGGCGTAGCGGCGGACGGCTTGATCACCGCGCCGTCCGGCGCCAGGTTGCCTTTCAGCACCGCGATGCCGGCATCCGGCTTGAACGGCTCGGCGCGCGGGCGGATCACCTCGCGGTTGTAGCACGGCGCGGCGGCGGAGTTCTCCACGATGCTCTTGCCGTTGGCGCTGACGGTGTTGGCGTGCAGCACGCCGGAGATTTCGCGTATCACCGCCGGCAGGCCGCCGGCGTAGTAGAAGTCTTCCATCAGGAACTGGCCGGACGGCTGCAGGTTGACCAGGCAGTCCATCTCGCGGCCCAGGCGATCCCAGTCGTCCAGCGTCAGCGGCACGCCGATGCGGCCGGCCAGCGCCAGCAGGTGGATCACCGCATTGGTGCTGCCGCCTATCGCCGCGTTGACGCGGATGGCGTTCTCGAACGCTTCGCGGGTGAGGATCTTGGACATGGTGAGGTCTTCCTTCACCATCTCCACGATGCGGCGGCCGGTCAGCTGCGCCAGGCGGTTGCGGCGCGAATCCACCGCCGGAATGGCGGCATTCTCCGGCAGCGACATGCCCAGCGCTTCCACCATGCTGGCCATGGTCGAGGCGGTGCCCATGGTCATGCAGCTGCCCTTGGAGCGGTGCATGCAGGATTCGGAGGCCACGAACTCCTCCATGCTCATCTGCCCGCCGCGCACCATTTCCGACATCATCCACACCCCGGTGCCGGAGCCCACATCCTTGCCGCGGAACTTGCCGTTGAGCATCGGCCCGCCGGACAGGCCGATGGTGGGCAGGTCACAGCTGGCAGCGCCCATCAGCAGCGAGGGCGTGGTCTTGTCGCAACCCATCAGCAGCACCACGCCGTCTATCGGGTTGCCGCGAATGGACTCTTCCACATCCATGCTGGCCAGGTTGCGGAACAGCATGGCGGTTGGCCGCAGCTGGGTTTCGCCCAGCGACATCACCGGGAACTCCAGCGGAAAGCCGCCGGCCTCGTACACGCCGCGTTTGACGAACTCGGCCAGCTCGCGGAAGTGGCCGTTGCATGGCGTCAGCTCGGACCAGGTATTGCAGATGCCGATCACCGGCCGGCCATCGAACAGATCGTCCGGGTAACCCTGGTTCTTCACCCAGCTGCGGTGCATGAAGCCGTCGCGGTCCTGTTTGCCGAACCAGCCCTGGCTGCGTAGTGTCTTCTTGGCATTGCTCATGATGTGTTCCCGTGGCTACTGCACTGTGGCGTGCGTGATGGAAACATCCTAGCAACACATATCGATGCCAAACCAATGAAAAAATCGGCAAAACCGATATCGAAAAAAACATCAATCAGACAGTAAAGCTGCTGCCGTACAGCTCGTTGGCCACCTCGCGCAGCGTGCGCATCATCAGCACCGCGCCGGGCGACAGCTGCTGGTCGCGCAGGGTGATGAAGCCGAATTCGTCCATCTTGCACGGGAAGTTGATCGGCAGGACGCGCAGCATGCCGTAGCGGCTGTAGTGCTCCGCCACCCGGGTGGCGATGGCGCTCAGCATGTCGGTGGACTCCAGCAGCGTGGTGGTCACCAGCTGTGACACGGTTTCCACCACATTGCTGGGCGGGTCGATGTTCTGCTGGCGAAAACCCATGTCGATGCGGTGGCGCAGCACGCTGCCGGCCGGGGTAAGAATCCAGCCGGCGGAGAACACGTCGCGCAGCCCCAGCCCCGCCACGTTCAGCAAAGGGTGGCCGGGCCGGCACACGATGCTGATCGGCTCCTCGGCTATCGCCTCGTACACCAGGCTGCTCTTGTCCTGCTGCTGCAGGATGCGACCTATCATGATGTCCAGCTTCCCCGCCATCAGCCGCGGCTGCAGCATGTCGCTGGTATCGATGGTGACGTTGATGTCCAGCAGCGGGTACTGCTGCTTGATGCGGGCAATGGCCCGCGGCACCAGCTGCGTGCCCGGGTCGGTAATCGCCCCGATGCGCACCTGCCCCACCTGGCCGGCCTTCAGCGCGTGAATCTCCTCGTGCGCCTGGTTGAGGCTGGACAGCACCATGCGCGCGTGGCGGATCATGATCTCGCCGTACCAGGTTGGCCGCATGCCGCGCGGCAGGCGCTCGAACAGCGGCACCTCCAGCATGTCCTCCAGCTCCTTGAGCAGCTTGGACACCGCCGGCTGCGTCATCATCAGCGCCTCCGCGGTGCGGTGGATATTGCGCTCCTCGTCCAGCGCCACCAGCAGCAACAGCTGCCGCGTCTTCAGCCGCGAACGGATGAACCAGTTGCCGTAATTGCCTGCCATGCCCGCTCTCCAATCGATACAAAAATCAGTATCAATAATGGCATTTTTTTCATTAGTTGAGCATCACTTCTGGCGATAGTATGGATTCAACACCCAGCCAGGAGTCCGCTTCATGTTGTTGATCCAGTATCTCGACACCGATGGCCAGCCTGCCGTCGGCCTGCTGTCCGCCGACGGCGAGCAGTACCGGCCGCTTATCGGCCTGACCTCCACCTATGCGCTGGCCCAGGCCGCCATCGCCAGCGGCCGCGACCTGGCCGGTTGCCTGCAGGACTACCCGCAGGGCGAGCCCGCCCCCTATGCCGCGCTGCTGGAGCGTGGCGCGCTGCTGCCGCCGCTCATCCACCCGGACCCGGCGCACTGCTACGTTACCGGCACCGGCCTCACCCACCTGGGCAGCGCCGCCACCCGCGACCAGATGCACCAGAAGCTGAACCGGCAGGAGCATGCCGAGCTGACCGACAGCATGAAGATCTTCCAGCTGGGGCTGGAAGGCGGCCGCCACCAGGCTGGCCAGCCCGGCGTGCAGCCGGAATGGTTCTACAAGGGCGACGGCGGCATCGTGGCCGCGCCGGGCCAGCCGCTGCCGGCGCCGGATTTCGCGCTGGACTACGGCGAGGAGCCGGAGCTGGTGGGGCTGTACATCATCGACCCGCACGGCCGGCCCTGCCGGCTGGGCTTCGCGGTGGGCAACGAGTTTTCCGACCACGTCACCGAGCGGCAGAATTACCTGTACCTGGCACATTCCAAACTGCGCCCCTGTGCGTTGGGGCCGGCGCTGCGCATCGGCGAGCTGCCGGCGGCGCTCACCGGCGAGAGCCGCATCGAGCGCGACGGCGCCATCGTGTGGCAGAAACCGTTCCTGACCGGCGAGGCCAATATGTGCCACAGCCTGGCCAACCTGGAATACCACCACTTCAAGTACCGCCAGTTCCTGCGCCCGGGCGATGTGCACCTGCACTTCTTCGGCACCGCCACCCTGAGCTTTGCCGATGGCATCGAGGTGCAGCAGGGCGACGAGTTCGTGATCCACATTCCGGAGTTCGGCCCGGCGCTGCGCAACCCGGTGGCCCGCACTGCGCCGGCCTTCGCCATAGAGGGAGTGCGTGCACTATGAAACTGCCGGTATTCCGCAACTACATCAACGGCCGCTGGGTGAACGGCTCCACCACCGGGCTGGACGAGAATCCGTCCGAGCTGGACAGCCCGGTGGGCGAATACGCCCGCGGCAGCGCCGCCGACACCGTCGAGGCCATCGAGGCCGCCAGCGCCGCCTTTGCCGACTGGTCGCTGAGCAGCATCCAGCGCCGCGCCGACATCCTGCAGACGGTGGGCAACGAGCTGCTGGCGCGCCAGGACGAGATCGGCCTGCTGCTGGCACGCGAGGAAGGCAAGACCCTGCCGGAGGCGGTGGCCGAGGTTGGCCGCGCCGGGCAGATCTTCCGCTTCTATGCCGGCGAGGCGCTGCGCATCGGCGGCGAGCAGCTGGCCTCGGTACGCCCCGGCGTCAGCGTGGAAGTGAGCCGCGAGCCGGTGGGCGTGGTGGGCATCATCACGCCGTGGAACTTCCCCATCGCCATACCGGCGTGGAAGATCGCGCCGGCGCTGGCCTACGGCAACACCGTGGTGTTCAAGCCCGCCGAGCTGGTGCCGGGCTGCGCCTGGGTGCTGGCCGACATCCTGCACCGCGCCGGCATCCCGGCCGGGGTGTTCAATATGGTGATGGGCAGCGGCCGCCTGGTGGGCCAGAACCTGGTGCAGCACCCGGAGGTCGCCGCCATCAGCTTCACCGGCTCCGCCGGCGTGGGCCGGCAGATTCTGGACAGCGCCAGCAAGCGCGGCGCCAAGGTACAGCTGGAAATGGGCGGCAAGAACCCGCTCGTGGTGCTGAACGATGCCGACCTGGATATCGCCGTGCAGGCCGCGGTCAACGGTTCCTACTTCTCCACCGGCCAGCGCTGCACCGCCTCCAGCCGGCTGATCATCGAACAGGGCGTGTACGAGCCGTTCCTGGCCCGCCTGCAACAGCGACTGGCCGCCCTGCGCGTGGACAACGCCACCCAGCCAGGCTGCGACATCGGCCCGGTGGTGGATGAAAAGCAGCTGGCCACCAACCTGGACTACCTGCGCATTGCCGAGGCCGAAGGCGCGCGGCGGCTGTTCGGCGGCGAACTGGTGAGCCGCGCCAGCCGCGGCCACTACCTGCAGCCGGCGCTGCTCACCGGCACGCCGCAGATGCGCATCGCCCGCGAGGAAGTGTTCGGCCCGGTGGCGGTGGCCATGCCGGCGGAGTCGTTCGAGCACGCGCTGCAGCTGGCCAACGACACCGAGTTCGGCCTGTGCGCCGGCATCTGCACCCACTCGCTGCGCCACGCCAGCGAATTCAAGCGCCGCAGCAGAAGCGGCATGGTGATGGTGAACCTGCCCACCGCCGGCGTGGATTACCACGTGCCGTTCGGCGGCCGGCGCGCCTCCAGCTACGGCTCGCGCGAGCAGGGCCACCACGCCATCGAGTTCTACACCACGGTCAAGACCGCCTACACGGCGCCCTGAGCGTAAACAATTGTTTTAATTCCGATCTGCTGCCGGATAATGCCGCAGAACCCATCGTGTCACCCACCACTGGCCGCCCGAGCCAGGCAGTGACCGGTCATATACAGAGAGACAAAGAGGAGATGGTCATGAAACAACACACACTGGCGATTCTGCTTGGCCTGGCCGGCCTGTTGCCGCTGGCCGCCCACGCCGCCGACAAGGGGATGGTTGCCATTTCGATGCCGACCAAGTCGTCCGCGCGCTGGATCGCCGACGGCAGCAATATGGTCAAGTACCTGCAGTCCAAGGGCTACAAGACTGACCTGCAGTACGCCGAGGATGACATCCCCAACCAGCTGGCGCAGATCGAGAACATGATCACCAAGGGGCCGAAGGTGCTGGTGATTGCCGCCATCGACGGCACCACGCTGTCCGATGCGCTCTCCAAGGCCGCCAGCAAGGGCATCAAGGTGATTGCCTATGACCGCCTGATCAAGGGCTCCAAGAACGTGGATTACTACGCCACCTTCGACAACTTCCAGGTGGGGGTGATCCAGGGTGGCTACATCGAGAAGGCGCTGCACCTGAAGGAAGGCAAGGGCCCGTACAACATCGAGCTGTTCGGCGGCTCGCCGGACGACAACAACGCCTTCTTCTTCTACAACGGCGCCATGTCGGTGCTGAAGCCCTATATCGACAAGGGCAAGCTGGTGGTGCGCAGCAAGCAGCTGGGCATGGACAAGGTGTCCACCCTGCGCTGGGACGGCGCGGTGGCGCAGGCGCGCATGGACAACCTGCTCAGCGCCAACTACAGCAGCGCCAAGGTGGACGCGGTGCTGTCGCCGTATGACGGCCTGAGCATCGGCATCATCTCCTCGCTCAAGGGCGTGGGCTACGGCACGCCCAAGCTGCCGATGCCGGTGGTGACCGGCCAGGACGCCGAGCTGCCGTCGGTGAAATCCATTCTGGCGCACGAGCAGTCGCAGACCGTGTTCAAGGACACCCGCGAGCTGGCCAAGGTCACCAGCGACATGATCGACGCCATGCTGGCGGGCAAGCCGGTACCGGTGAACGACACCAAAACCTACAACAACGGCGTGAAAGTGGTGCCGTCCTATCTGCTCAAGCCGCTCAGCGTGGATATCGGCAACTGGAAACAGGTGCTGGTGGATACCGGCTACTACACCAAGGGCATGTTCTAACTGATCCGGCCTCGCCGGCGGGGCCACCCGCCGGTGCCGGCGCGGCATGAGGGCCCAAGGTTGGCCGCATGCACGCCGGCGCGGATTCGACGGTACCGCCCTGCCCGCCGCACTCCGGCAGCCAGGGCTACACGACGGGACGAAGCAGTGGAAACAATTCTGGAAATGCGCAGCATCACCAAGGAATTCCCCGGGGTGGTGGCGCTGAACCAAGTCAATCTCTCGGTGAGGGCGGGCGAAATCCACGCCATCGTCGGCGAGAACGGCGCCGGCAAGTCCACGCTGATGAAGGTGCTCAGCGGCGTCTACCCGCACCACAGCTACAGCGGCGAGATCGCCTTTGCCGGCCAGGTGCAGGCGTTTCGCGACATCCGCGATTCGGAGCGGCTGGGCATCATCATCATCCACCAGGAGCTGGCGCTGGTGCCGCAGCTGTCGATTGCGGAAAACATCTTCCTGGGCAACGAGCCTGGCCGCCACGGCGTCATCGACTGGCACCAGGTGTATGCGCGCACCACCGCGCTCTTGCAGAAGGTGGGGCTGAAAGAGGCGCCCACCACCCGCATCAGCGAACTGGGCGTGGGCAAGCAGCAGCTGGTGGAGATCGCCAAGGCGCTGTCCAAGAACGTGCGGCTGCTGATCCTGGACGAGCCCACCGCCAGCCTGAACGAAACCGACAGCGATGCGCTGCTGGAGCTGCTGCTGGAGCTGCAGCGCGAGGGCATCACCTCGATCCTGATCTCGCACAAGCTGAACGAAATCGCCAAGGTGGCCGACCGCATCACGGTGATACGCGACGGCATGGCCATCGAAACCATGGACTGCGCCGACGCGCCGATACCGGAAAACCGCGTGATCCAGCGCATGGTTGGCCGCGAGATGTCGGACCGCTACCCGCGCCGCCAGCCGCAGATCGGCGGCACGGTGTTCGAGGTGCGCAACTGGCGCGCCAGCCACCCGCAGCACCCGGACCGGCAGCTGCTGAAGGACATCAACCTGCACGTGCGCCGCGGCGAGATCGTGGGCATTGCCGGGCTGATGGGCGCCGGCCGCACCGAGCTGGCGATGAGCATCTTCGGCCGCAGCTACGGCAAGCGCATCCAGGGCGATGTCTACCTGCACGGCCAGGCGGTGGATGTCAGCACCATCCGCAAGGCGATACGCCACGGCATCGCCTACGTCACCGAGGACCGCAAGGGCCTGGGGCTGGTGCTGCACGACGATATCGCCCGCAACATCAGCCTGCCCAATCTGTCGCGGGTGGCGCGCGGCGGGGTGATAGACCAGGCGCGCGAGGTGACCGTGGCGCGCGACTTCCGCGAGAAGCTGCGCATCCGCTGTTCCGGCGTGACGCAGCAGGTGGTGAACCTGTCCGGCGGCAACCAGCAGAAGGTGGTGCTGAGCAAGTGGCTGTTCTCGCAGCCCGAGGTGCTGATCCTGGACGAACCCACCCGCGGCGTGGACGTGGGCGCCAAGTACGAGATCTACACCATCATCAGCCAGCTGGCCGCCGAGGGTAAGTGCGTGCTGATGATCTCGTCGGAAATGCCGGAACTGCTGGGCATGTGCGACCGCATCTACGTGATGAACGAAGGCAGCATGGTGGCGGAGTTCCCCGCCGCCGAAGCTTCACAGGAAAAGATCATGAGCGCGATCGTACGCGCCGGGAGCGAGAAATGAACGACCACACCGTGACCCTGCCGCCAGCGGCGGCGGGCAAGAAATACAGCGGCTTCCTGCGCCGCAACTTCCGCGAATACGCGATGTTCCTGTCGCTGTTCGTGATCATGCTGTTCTTCCAACTCAAGACCGACGGCACGCTGCTGATGCCGCTCAACCTCACCAACCTGGTGCTGCAGAACAGCTACATCGTGATCATGGCGCTGGCCATGCTGCTGGTGATCGTGGCCGGCCACATCGACCTGTCGGTGGGCTCGGTGGCGGGCTTCATCGGCGCGCTGGCGGCGGTGCTGATGGTGCAGCACGAGGTGCCGGTGTTCGTGGCCACCGGCGTCTGCCTGCTGGCCGGCGCCGTCATCGGCGCGGTGCAGGGCTATTTCGTGGCCTATCACCGCATCCCGTCCTTCATCGTCACCCTGGCCGGCATGCTGGTGTTCAAGGGCCTGGCGCTGACGCTGCTGGACGGCCAGTCCATCGGCCCCTTCCCGCTGATCTTCCAGAAGCTCAGCTCCGGCTTCATCCCGGAAGCCTTCGACGATGACAGCCTGCGCCTGAGCTCGCTGCTGCTGGGCTGTGCCGCCTCGGTGGCGCTGCTGCTGCTGGCGGTGAAACAGCGCGCCGCCCACCTGCGCCACGGCATGGAGGAAGAGCCAGGCCATTTCTTCTGGGCCAAACAGCTGCTGATCGCCGCCATCATCGTGTTCTTCAGCTACAAGCTGGCCGCCTACAAGGGCCTGCCCAATGTGCTGATCATCATGTGCCTGCTGGTGGCGCTGTACCAGTTCGTGACCATGCGCACCACCGTTGGCCGCCGCATCTACGCGCTGGGCGGCAACGAGAAGGCCACCCGGCTGTCCGGCATCAACACCCAGCGGCTGACCTTCTACACCTTCATCAACATGGGCGTGCTGGCGGCGCTGGCCGGGCTGGTGTTCGCCGCACGGCTGAACACCGCCACGCCGAAAGCCGGCCTGGGCTTCGAGCTGGACGTGATCGCCGCCTGCTTCATCGGCGGGGCCTCCGCCTCCGGCGGCGTCGGCAAGGTGATGGGCGCGGTGATCGGCGCCTTCATCATGGGGGTGATGAACAACGGCATGTCCATCCTCGGCATCGGCATCGATTACCAGCAGGTGATCAAGGGCCTGGTGCTGCTGGCCGCGGTATGGGTGGACGTTTACTACAAGAACAAATAAGGCGCCGGGCGGCCGCGCCGAACGGTGCGGCCAACCCCGCCACTGCGCGAGACCGCCATCATGTCCCACCCCCTACCCGTAACCACCCCGGCGCTGATCGGCCTGGACTGGGGCTCCACCCAGGTGCGTGCCTTCCTGTTCGGCCAGGATGGCCGGCTGCTGGACAGCATGCAGGCACCGCTGGGCGTCAGCCGTCACCCCGGCGCTGCCGGCGTGGCGGCGGTGCAAGCCTGGTTGGCCGCATGGCTGCAAGCCCACCCTGCCGTGCCGGTGCTGGCCTGCGGCATGGCCGGCAGCCAGCAGGGCTGGCAGGCTGTGCCCTATCTGCCCACCCCGCTGCCGCTGGCGGCGTTGGGTAGCCACCTTACCCGGCTGGATGCCCGGCTGAACACCTGGCACCGCACGGTGTGCATCGTGCCCGGCGTCAGCCACCATGGTGCCGGCGACGGCTTCCGCGACGTGATGCGCGGCGAGGAAACCCAGCTGGCCGGCCTGGCCACCGCCTACCCGGAGCTGGTGGCGCCAGAACTCATCCTCACCCCCGGCACCCACAACAAATGGCTGCGCCTGCAGGGCGGGCAGTTGCAATCGCTGTCCACCTGCATGACCGGCGAGCTGTACGCGCTGCTGCGCGAACACAGCCTGCTGGCGCCGCTGCTGGCGGATGGCGACTTCGATGCCGACAGCTTCCTCGCCGGGGTGGATGCCGCCCGCGAACGGGGCGACTGGCTGCACCAGCTGTTCGGCGTGCGCGCCCGCGGCGTGCAGCAGCAACTGGCGCCCGCCGCGCTGAACGACTGGCTATCCGGCCTGCTGATCGGCTACGAAATCCACGGTGCGCTGGCCGCCGGCGGCAGCGTGGCGCGCTGCGGGCTGATCGGCAGCCCGGCGCTGACCCGCCGCTACGCCACCGCCCTGCGCCACCTGGGCATCGTCGCCGTCAGCCTGGACGGCGAGCGCGCCGCCAGCGCCGGCCTGTGGCGCATCGCCAGCCAGGCCGGCCTGTGCCGGCCGCTTGCGGCCAACCTTAGCCTGGAGTCCTGAATATGCAGCAGCAAACCTTCTCGCCCCCCCTGCACGGAAACCCGGGCCCGGATCTGGACAGCGCCATGGCGCAGCTACCGCTGGTCGCCATCCTGCGCGGAGTGCGCCCGGACGAAGTGCTGGCCATTGCCGGCGCCTTGTACGACGCCGGCTGGCGCATGCTGGAGGTGCCGCTGAACTCGCCGGCGCCGCTGGAAAGCATCGCCCTGTTGGCCCGCCACTTTGGCGAACGCATGCTGGTGGGCGCCGGCACCGTGCTCAGCGCGCAGCAGGTGCGCGAGGTGGCAGCCGCCGGCGGGCGGCTGATCGTGTCGCCCAATCTGGAACGGGAGGTGGTCACCACCAGCAAAGCGCTGGGGCTGTACGCTTTGCCCGGCGTGCAGACCGCCAGCGAATGCTTTACCGCGCTGCAGGCCGGCGCCGACGGCCTGAAGCTGTTCCCCGGCGAAGCTGTCACCCCGGCCATCATCAAGGCGCTGCGCGCGGTGCTGCCGCCCGCCACCCGGCTGCTGCCGGTGGGCGGCATCACCCCGGACAATATGGCCGCCTTCAGCGCCGCCGGCGCCAGCGGCTTCGGCATCGGCAGCGCGCTGTTCAAGCCCGGCATGAGCGCCGCGGCGGTCGGCCAGCAGGCGCAGCGTTTTGCTGCCAGCCTGCGCGGCCAACAACCGGCCCACGCCAGCCAGTAGCCCGGTTACCGGCCATGAAAAAACCCCGCCACCAGCATCGTGCCGGTAGCGGGGTTTTATATACGTTACCGCCCGGTGCATCACCGGGCCAACAATGCAAAAAGCCAATCCGAAGATTGGCTTTTTGCTTGAAACTTGGTTGCGGGGGCAGGATTCGAACCTACGACCTTCGGGTTATGAGTCCGAACAAGTGCAAAATCCCTTTGCGTTGACCAACGGGAAGACACACCCTGAAACCATTGAAAAATAAGGATATCAAGTTTTTTCACTGGTAGAAAGACACCGCTCAGGATTGACCAAACCGGCATAAAGCTGGTTACATAGCGGTTACATGAACTATGTAACCTGCAGATTGCGAACCCCTCATGGCCAAGGTCAACTTCACCGCTTCACGCATCAATGAGTTCAAGTGTCCCGATGACAAGCAGCAAGTGTTCATGTGGGATGCCCGTTCTCCAGGACTGGGATTACGAGCCACGGCCAACGGTGCCAAGTCGTACATCTTCCAGGGGAAGATCCATGGCCGAAGCGTGCGTGTAACCATCGGGGATACCCGCAGTTGGGGTATTGACCAAGCCCAGGAAGAAGCTCGCCGCTTGCAACGCATGATTGATGATGGCACCGACCCGCGTCAGCATCGGGTTGAACAGGCTGCGGCAGAGGAGATGCGCCGGCTCGAACTACGCCGCCAGGACATCACCGTGGGTGAAGTGTGGGAAACCTATCTGATCACGCGAAGAAGCAAGTGGTCTGAACGACATTACCTTGATCACCTGCAACTTGCCGAACCCGGAGGCCGGGAAGCACAAAAGGGGAAACGTGCCATCACTGCCGGTCCCCTTGCACCACTGATGACCTGGAAGCTGCCGGAACTGACGGTAGGTAAGGTCAGCACCTGGTTGGACACTGAAATCCAGAATCGGCCAGCCCGCGCCCGACTAGCCTTCTCTGCCCTGCGCGCCTTCATTAACTGGTGCGAAACACAGCAGGAATTTGCCGGCATGGCCTCGGCAGACATTTGCGACAGCCGAGCCTTACGTGAGCTGATCCCTCAAGCCCAAACGAAGGAAGACTGCCTGCAGCGGGAACAGCTCCCGGCTTGGTTTGCTGCGGTGCGCAGTCTACCCAATCTGACACTGTCGGTTTACCTTCAGGCTCTACTGATCACCGGTGCGCGACGTGAAGAAATGGCGGGATTGCGCTGGGAAGATGTGGACTTCAAATGGCGCAGCCTATCGATTGCCGACAAGGTAGAAGAATTTGGTCGTACGATTCCCCTCCCCCCCTATCTCGCAAGCCAGCTCCTCCGCTTGAAGGAACTCAACGAAACACCGCCCTCTCGTCGAATACAGGAAAAACTGCGAGCACAGGGCAAATCCTGGGAACCCTCTCCCTGGGTATTCGCCAGCAAGACCTCGGCAGATGGCAAGATCGCTGAACCTCGGCTGGCACACAATCAAGCCATCGCAACAGCAGGTATCCCCCACCTGACACTACATGGATTGCGCCGCTCATTTGGCACCTTGGCAGAATGGATTGAATGCCCGGCAGGGGTGGTGGCACAGATCATGGGCCACAAGCCAAGCGCGATAGCAGAGAAGCACTACCGCCGTCGGCCGATCGACTTGCTGCGCATGTGGCATGACCAGATTGAGGCATGGATGCTAGAGCAGGCTCATATAACGCCCGAGCAGCCGACGAAATAATGACTCGGTTCTCGGTCTACCAGGCCCCATATGTCCATGTGTTAACATGACAGACACTTGTCAGCTCAGGTCATTCGGTTCCTGCTGAAGCGGCCCCAAAGCACGTAGCCGCGCCTCCGCATCGGCCATTCGCCACCGCACCTCCCAAGGCATGGTCGGCAGGTGCCTTTGTTGTTAATCAACGCGATTGCCAAGCCTTACAACGGAACCCTCACTGTGCCGCCTATTCCCATTCCGCATCCGTCTATCCTTGACGGATGCACACACCTTGGCGCCTTTAATGGCGAACGCCGCTGGCGATCTACTGATGGCGACCGCCTCTATACGTGGGACTCGCTCCACGGAGAGGTCGAGGTCTACAATAAACGTGGGCGCCACTTGGGTGCCGCTGATCCCGTAACAGGCGAACTGATCAAAGAAGCCGTTCGTGGAAGGAAGATTGATGTCTAATTTTATTGAGCTCTGTCTGCAAGGCGACCGCTTGCCTGAAGAGATTGATGACTATGTAGACGCTTGGCACGATGGAGAATCCACCGCCCCGCTGCATGTATTTCTCGGCATGACACGGTCCGAATATAATTTATGGATGATGGAACCCTCCACCCTGCCTTTCATCCTGGATGCACATCGTACAGGTCAAAACGCAGTGGAGCTCATCGAACAATTCAATGCTCTGCCGATGGCTGCACGTGCCGAGTCCTCGAAGAAAGCACTTGCCCTCGCACACTGGCTGAAGGAAGAAGGTCTGTGGCAGTAGTTTCAACCGCCCCCAGCAAATTTGCGCAGCGACTCATCGAGCGCGACTCTCTCAGCCCACCCATTGATGTCCGTTCACTACTCGAACGTTATGCAGAAGTGATAGATGCCTCTATCCCGATCTCGGGCATTGACGGGGTCTGTCTTGATCTCAAGGTCCCAGGCAAACCAACACGCGTCATCATTAACTCAGAGAACCCCCCCCTCAGGAGACGCTTCACTGAAGCTCATGAGCTCGGTCACGTGATCATTCCATGGCACAGGGGAACGATTGTTGACCACCTTAACCCTGACCGTATTGAAGAGAAAGACGAATACTGGACCTTTGAGGAAGAGGCCAACCAGTTTGCTGCAGAACTCCTCATGCCATCAGCGTGGCTAGACCGCTTGCTTGCATCCACATCTGACCTTAGCGTTTGTCACGCACACATTTGTCATGAATGCCAAGTGTCCGCGCACGCTGCATATATCAGAATGAGCGCGCTTCTCCCACCACACATTGTCTTCATTGCCGAGAAAGGCGGTAAGGTTGAGTTTTCTGGACGTACCCTGGGTACGCTAGCTAGCACGCCACCTTGGGGAGATACGTTTGACGCTAATGCCTACCGCTATGCGACGCATCACTATGTAACATCCCAAGGAGCCAGACGGTTGCATTGGTGGCAACTTCCAGACAGGGTAGAAGCCACTGCTATAAGCCCTCGCCCGTGGCGAGACATTTTGGATACCATCGTCGCAGATATCGGCATACCTGACGATGATCGCAAGACATTCAAAATGTCAGTGAATGGCATTCTATCCGCTGCCAATGGCGCAATGAAGCGAAGAAGCATGCATACTAAGGATGCAGTGATAGCCGCCTGTCTGCAGCGTTTTAGTGACCGGAGTGATTTGACTGCGTTTGTGGATCACCCAGACTTTATGGACTTTGTGATAAAACGAGCCGAAGAGCTTACTGCAGACTCCGGTGCGACAGGCCACTCACTCCAGTGAGACTTGGCCATTTCTGACCTTATATTCTGAAAGTAACCGGCCTCTGTAGCAGGGGGCTACCTACAACGTTAGGCATCATTGCCGGAGTTATTCATTCATGTCACCACCACTGCCGGATCAGACGACACAAACTATAGCTGTTCTTGCTACTTGTTTCGCTCAAGCCTTGGGGGAAAGAAATCCTGAATTCATCCCTATATTTGAACAAAAGCTACAAGAGATGTATTCAACCATGAGGGACAACAGCTACTTCCCAGCTGAAACTCTGCAGGCCGTTCGATTGGTCAGCGATCTACTGAAAGCTTAACGTTGGTTTTTCCAAATCAAAGTGAATAATGAGATCAGGCAGCTTACTTCTTAAACAAAAAGCCCTGCATTTTTGCAGGGCTTTTATGTTGTTCTGAAATTTTTTAGGCCACCGCCAGCTGTTCCAGTACACCACCGTTTTCTAGGTAGGATTGCACCCATAGCGGTTTGCGGCCACGACCAGTCCAGGTCTGCGATGGATCTACCGGGTTCTGGTATTTGGCGGCCACCGGCTTACGGGCAGCGCCGGCCTTCTTCTGCAGATCATCAGCACTCAGGCCATACTGCGACATCAATGCCTGTACTTTTTGCAATACTTCGGCTTTTTCAGCAGACTGTCTACGTGCGGTTTCAGCGTCCAATTGATCACGCAGTGCGTACAGCTCCTGCAGAGACAGTGATTGCAGATCCATATAACCCCCTTCATTGATTGATATTATTCACATCAGCGCTAAACATCTTCTCAGCTTAGTCAGCAATGTCATAGTTGCCAGTATATTGAGGAGAATACGACGTGATTCGTTCCCATCACTCCAGGTACCCTGCGGTTTCACCAAAAAAAAGAACACCCAGCCGGGTGTCCTGCATGCCTTACCACCACCCGAACAGGGTCGTGGCAAGGCTGCTCAATCTGCTGGACACATACTCCCAGCTATCTTTGACGATGGTTTTCACGGCCGAGGTGATGGTTTCCCACAAGCCTTGCGATGCCGCCTGCCTGGCCTGGCTGGAAACCGTTTCCGCTTTGGCTTCACGGGTGAAACTCCATTTTTTTTCGTTCGGCAGAATGGTCACGACTTTTTCCACCAGATCGACCAGGCCATAACCTTCCTCTGCGGCAATAGCACATACCTGGCTGGCCGGTAACTTGAACAGGCGTTGTACCTGTTCTACCTTGGCCTGGATGTTGACGCTCTGGTACGGACCAGGCCGGTTGTTTCGCCAATCCCATTCCCGGCATGGTTCCACCTTGTCTACCTGGCTGACCACGAAGAGCACTGGCAGCGTGCTATCCCAGATCAGTGGTAGCACCACCTGCTGGTAGAAGTGCTCATCGATGCTGAGCGCCCGGTCGTCCCCCTTGATCACCCACAGTACCAGGTCGAGCTCGGGTAACAATTGCCGGTAGAGCTGGGCATATTCCATGTCGCGCTGCTCACTTTCGCCAACACCGGGCATATCGATCAGCGACAGCCCTTTACCCTGCTGGATGGACCAGTCGATTTCCTGCGGTGACCGGGTACAGGCCTCTACCGCGCTGGTAGCGGCGACCTCCTTCCCGAACAGGGCGTTGCACAGGCTGCTCTTGCCGGCGCCTGTTTTGCCCATGACACCGATGGTTGCGTGATAGTTGACGACACTGTGAATGCGCGCCTTGAGCTGCTCCAGCTCGGCCAAGGTGAGACGGACACCACTGTGCCGTAACAAGCTGAGTAGCTCTTCCGGCAAGCGGCGAGCTTGCACCTGATCGGTGCGTGTGGAGCGGGAATGATCGGGTTCCATGAATATGCTTTCTCGTCGCATACGACGTAAAAAAGCCACCTGGCGTATCAGGTGGCGGGTAACACAAGTGGTGAGCGAGTGACGGCAAGACGGCGGTGTGGCTCAGTCGGAGGGGCTTAGTTGGCAATCCAGCCGTTATCCGACTTCACCAGTTGCAGACCATCGTGGGTGTAGTCAATCTGGATGGTGTCGCCAAAGCTCTCCAGATCTGCATTGCTATAATCCTTGGCAACATTTCGCGGCAGCCCCGGACAGGCGGCCCGTAGATCGTCAGCCAGCAGCGCGCGCGTTTCCGCAGTCTGGTGGGACAGTACGCCGTTGAAGTTGCGTACGAAGTTCTTGGCTTCCGAATAGGCCGTCATCGCTTTGGCATAAGGACCGCTGGTTTCATCTTCCTCCGGTTGGCGTTGCAACTCTCCGGAAGCCACCTTGGCATCGATCTCGGCGATACGTGCCTCCATCAGCGGCAGCTGTTGTTTCTGCTTTTCAATGAAGGCATTGAGTTGCTGGAGGCGCTGGGCACTGGATTCCAACGGTGTGATGTTGAGCGAGTACTTCACTTGCAGCGTGTAATAGCTGTCCCCGTTGGCGATGCCGTTGATTTTCTCGACATTGCTGACGTCGACCTGCGGACACTCTCCCAGCGCTACCTTGAGCGCCTGCTGGGCATCACTGGCCGAAGGGCCACTGGAACAGGCTGACAACAGCAAAGCACTGCCACACAGCACTAAGCAGCGGGCGGGAAAACGGGACTTGGTCATACCTTGACTCCTGATGGAAGGTGGACGGCACCTGCCGTAGCGACACGGCAGGCACTAAACAAATGCAAAACAACTCTAAAGGTTGAATATCAACCCCATAAGCACTTCATGTCAATTAGTTGCCACTCCACCATTTGAGTTGAAAGGTGGATGACAAGATGCAGCTCGATGAACAAACTCTGGCCAAGGTGATCGGCAAGGCCATTGCCCGTCACCGGCAGGCCAATCAGCTAACCCAGGAGCAGGTTGCCGAGAGACTGAAGATCGGCAATGAGGCGGTCTCCCGCATGGAGCGCGGCACGGTAATGCCGACGGTGGCACGACTGGTGGCGTTAGCCGACATCTTCAATTGCGAGGTGACGGAACTGTTAGCGGAAACCAGCCCGCGCAGCAGCGATCAGGCGCAATACCTGAATCGCTTGCTGTCGCCACTGGCCGAACAAGACCGGGGGTTGGTACTGGAGCTGGTGGCAAAGCTGGCCGCACGGCTGGCCAAGCCCTAATCGGAGGCACCAAAGAAACGCCCTCACTGCAGGGAGACAGTGAGGGCCAAATGATCACAATCACACGAGGAATACACAGGAGGGAAAGCATGGCTTTCACTTTCACTGTAGATAAAATTTCCGAAGCGATAGTGTTACCTGTCCATTTGGCCAGTCACCCTTCTCCCTATGCCTGACCAGCCTTGCCCAGCTGCCGCGTCAGCCGGGTGGTTCGGGTGGGTGTAGACGGTTTCGTGCTTTCACCCTCCCCCTCCGTTTCCGGATAGAACTCTTCCAGCAACTGCGGCACCTCCTCCACCGTATCCTCGAACTGACCATTGCCGAGCAGTGCTTTAGCGGCGGCTTCCAGTTGCGCGGTATCGATGCCGGCCTCCAGTGCCTGTTCGGCTTCGGCCCTGGCCTGGGCCACCACCTTGCTCAGGTCGTCACCGTCGCGCAGCGTCAGATCAACGAAGTACACCGGCGTGCGGTAGGACTGGGTGGTGGTCTTGGCCCGCAGTCGCAGCAACAGCGGCAGGTAGTGGGTCAGGCCGCCGCTGACGGCCTCGAAGTATTTGAGCCGTGCGGCCAGCGTGCGCACCGAGTTGTAGCCGGTGGTGCGGAAGATGAACGTCCCCAGCGCATCCTGCTGCCCGTCCACCTGCACGTTGAGCCGGCCATACAGTTTGCAACCGCTGCTCTGGCCAAACGGGCAACGGTCGGGACCGGGGCAGCTGACGTCTTCCAGGCTTTCCTTAGTGGCCCTGCGGGCGGTTTCGCCATTGCCGACACACAGCGGTCGTCCCGTCTGACGGTCGAAGGCGCTATATTCGGCGCGCAGATTGAGCTCACTACTGTTGAACAGCAGCCGTACCGGAATCGTCCGGATCTTGCCATTGCTGGCTTGCTCCGCCAGCGGCTGGTGCAGTGGGTGCAGCAACCAGCCTTCGCGGTTCTGTACCTGGGTGGTGAGGGTAAAGCTGTCATCCTTCTCTGGCAGCCATTTGTTGTCCTTCTGGATCAGCTTGCCAATGCTGATACGCCCGATCACGGGCGGGGTGATGGCGAGTCCCTTGATCATGCGGAATTCCTTTCAGTGTGAATGACGAAGCGGCGACTGCTGCTGACGGGTTTGCGATATTGCTGCAGCAAGCCGGGATAGTCGGCCGTCAGCCGTTCCAGATCCGGCTGCTCGCGGTCCTTGGGTTTCTTCCAACTGATACGGCCGTCGGCGAATACCGCGCCGGTGGCATCCCCGAGGACCGTCTGCAGCTGTTGCCGGGTGCAGGCTTCCTGCTGCTCCAGCGCTTCGCGTTGTTGCCGTAGCGCCAACAAGGTGTGGAACAGGCCATTGGCTTCGGTGGAATCGGACAGGTCGAGGGTGGTGCCGTTCTCACGCGGGAACAGCCAGTTCAGTGCCTGGCCGGCATCTTCGGAACCATCCGGTGGTGGCGGTTGGTCGAAACGTACCAGTGCCCAGAAGTCCCGTTCGCGGGCGATCAGGTCGGCGATCTTGTCGTCGTCGCGTTCCACTCGGTAGATGCGGAAGTCCTGCCCGCCGATCAGTACCGCTACGTCAGCCCAGGCCAGGCCGGTGACCGCAAGTTGATGTAACACCTGGCACTGGTAGGCGATGGGAATACCGTCTTCCCACTGCGCCGCACTGTGGTAGCTCGCGGTCTTGATCTCCAGGATGCCCTGCCCCCGTTCCGGACAACGCACCTCGCGATCGAGGTTGGCCAGCATATGCCGGTGTTCGGCATGCTGAAGTACTGCGTTGACCCGGCGCACTCGCCGGCCGGTCTGTTCGGCATAGACATTGGCCAACACCGGTTCCAGCACCGTGCCCCACAGCACCGCCTGCTTGCCGGACAGGTCTTCCGGTTCGCGGCGACCAGTCTTCTCCAGCCACAATGTCAGCGCGCTCTTGTACGGTGACAGCCCTACGGCAGAGGCGGCATCAGACGAACCAATGCCCAGCCCGCGAATTGCCAGCCATTGCTGACGGGACAGCTCTAAAGTGGATGCCAGGCGCAGGGCCTGGCCGTAACGTTCTCGCATCTCACACCTCCAGAACGGCATAAGGCCCGGCGGGTTACCCCGACCGGGCCTTGCATAGTGGGAAAGTAAAATCAGATAGCGGAAGCTGACAGCGCTTCACGCCAGCAAGAGCATGGCCTGCTGCAGCGCCTTGTCTTTCAGCTGCGCCCCCTGGCCGAACCAGGCGGAATCCAGCCGGTAGTCCTGGCTACGGGCGCGACGGCGATGATCCACATACTCGGTGACGGCATTCACCAAGCCCCAGGCGGTGTTTCGGCTACTGGACAGCAGCGAACCCATACCACCGCCGGCATACAGTACCGACAGCTGCTGCATGGCACGGGAGGTGACCATGTCCTCGCCCTCCTCCTGCAGAGGTTCCTCCAATACCTCGGCAAAGTAACGGCGCACTTCTTCCGGTGATACTGGCCGGCGACTGAGGGCCTTGATGTTGCCAATGAAGCGATCCCATGCCGACAGCCCAAGACCCAGTGACTCTTTCACCGCCTGCGGGTCGAACACCGTTGAGTGCGGCACCTTCACCGCTCCCCGGCTTTCGCCGACCGCCATCTGCAGGGTGTTGTTGCACACCACGCGGATGGAGGTGAACTGGGCAGTGGTACACAGCGTGCCGTCGCAGCTGGTGGCCAGTAACAGATAGGCTTTGACCCGGTCGCCCCCCTTGAGCAGCGTTTCCTGCCCGGTACGCGCCAGTGCCCACAGCTTGCGTCCACCCTTCAACACCCCGGCGGTTTCCAGCTCGAAGCCACCGGCATGTACCAGGTCGTTATAGAAATGCAGCACCTCGTGCGGCTGCACCACCTTGTACCGTGGTGACACCACCGACAACGGCGCCAGCGTATCGGAGCGATACAGCACCTTGGCATCACGGTGCAGCCGGATGTGCATGCCATCCCTGGACACATTGAACAGCACATCGCCCTGCTCGATGGTCCAGTCCATCCCTGCCTCGTGCTGCCACACGTCCAGCGGTTGTTGTTCGGTCAGTTGATTGCCCAACCCATGCCAGGGTGTGCCTCCCACATAGGCCATGGTTTCTACCAGATGTGACATATCACCTTCTCCATGAAAAATGCCCCGGACAGTGTCGGGGCAGATCGAGATTGCCGAGCGTCATCACAGACTTCGACATAGTTCATGGGTGTGATATGTGACTGAATATTTCTAGGTTTCTATTGCCCTATTGCCTACGTATGAAAAATATCAACTTTGGTCTCTAGGCACTTACGTAGGCTGAGATCATTCGCCCCCACCTCAAACCAGCCACCTGGCTTTTGGTAAAAATCCAGACCTCGTCCGATTTTGATGACCCAACCATTGTCCAGGCGGATTTCCCGATCGTGCATGTTCGGGTTGAGTTTTACCTCAAGCTCCACGTCCATCTCGAGCAGACTTTGCTTTAATTCTTCCAGCTTTTCTGCAATATCGGCCAACTGCGTGTTGTCATCGTATCCGGTTATGAGGTTAATTTTCTTCACCGTTCCGGCCTTTAAGACACACTCACAAAAGCGAACGAAATTCTGGATCTGGTGCTGAAGGCGAATGTACGGGTCTTCTATGACAACCGTCTTTGCTCCTCGCAGGTAGGGACCAATGATCGACTCGTAACTGTAACCGACATCACCGTACATGATTGTGAAGTGCCGCTCTACCAACTCATCTTGCACAACAACAGGGGTGACGATAGGGGTCGTTGCTTCGATCCTGCTTGGAGCCTCAGGTACTCGTGGCTCTTGAATGCCCTCTGCCGCAACGTCACGTTCAGGTGCAAGCTTGTCGTTGAGCTGTCGCCTCAACGGTTGCTGTGTGGCGGGAGCATCCTTGGACTCAGGGCAATAGACAACAACCTCTTGCCCCTGCGCATTTAGGAATGACAGATCAATGCGCGCAAACTCATCATCGGGTTTGCGTTTATTCATCTGCTCCTTCACACGTCGACGGCACTCGACTGCGTAGGCAACATATTCTTCGAACTCTTCATCGGTCGGAGAACCTGTGGGGTGAAGAATCTTTAGGAAGGCACAGACGGTCTTCTTAATACCTTTTTCATCACGGCCCTCAACGCTCTTGCCAAGTCGGATGCGTTTGCTGACTTCTTCGTACCGATTGGTGTGCTTGAACTGGTAGTGGAATGCTTCCGCCAGGTAGTCAGTGATGAACCCGTAGCTACTGGTTAGAAATTCACTGCTGTTTTTTGGCATTTCCCAGCCAGGTATGTAGGCTGCGAATCGATCCATGATCGCTAGGTCAAATTCAGCGGGCAATGGCTGGAAAAGATCATGCTCAACCGAGTTGACTACTTGGCTGATGGATAGATCGAAGTTGCCAACAAAGCTCAGACTGGCATCAGCGATAACCTCTGCGCCACGTGAGAAGCGACCATTTGCCATGAAATCCTTCATGATCTGAATGGTGTCCGGATCTTTAACTTTGATGCCACCTATCTCATCGAAAGCCACGGTATCCCAAAATCCAACCAGGCCAACCTTACGCCGTGCGTTGTTGTAGAACAGCGCCGATTTGGTCGCTTGCCCACCTGAAATCAACGTGGCGTAGGGCGAAAATTCACTGAAGAAATACGACTTCCCGGTGCCTCGTGGCCCAAGCTCAATGTAGTTGTAATTGGGTTCTACGAGGGCGGCCAGGCGCGCAATAAAGTGCATCTGTACCCGCTTCGACAGCTTTGTTGGCTCCAAGCCAACGGTGCGCAGAATGGCCGCGACCCACTCGTCGCGAGTGAATTGAGTGCGACCTTCGCAGTAGCGGTCAAAATCAAAGCGGCTGATCTGGATGGGGCGCAGGTCTTCAATGTAAAACGCGTAGTCGTCTTCTTCGATCGCGTTATGTGCCAACGTCACTTCAGCCCAGATTCCGCCCTCCAATAGGCGGTCATTGTCTCGGTAGAACTTCTCGCCAATAGCGATGCGCTGTGAATTGAAGTTCTCCAACGATGCCCAGTGGCGTTTTTCCTTCTCGACATACCTAACATGGACCTTGTCAATAAAGCGGTGCTTGCCTTTGGTTGCCACCTTTGACTGCGCGGCATTGGCCTCGTCAGGCTTTACATAGTTGTCTTGCAGGCTGGCGAGCACCGCCTCCATTCCTGAATCCATCTCGGCCTGATCATCACTCGCACAAAAGCGCGCAAGCAAAAACTCCAGCACGAAAGTCGGGACGTTGGTTCCCTTCTTAATCCGATGGAGTAAATCCTTGCGCAGCACCTTGCCATCAAAGGTGGCTGTCAGCTTTTGGTCGAGTTCATTCATAGTTTTTACACCGCATAATCGGTTACCAGGTCAAGTTGGCAGTACACCGTATAAGTCGTTGGATGCAAAGCCTTTATCTTGAATTTCCCCTCGAAATCCATTTGCATCTTGATCGTGACTTGAACCTTGTCACCTGGCTTCAAAGACAAAGTCCCCGTTGCCGGATTCACCACTCCTCCGGCCTTCGCTTCGCCCACAACTTCGCCCTTGCTGTCGTGTGCCTCCAGCAAAATCTCGAACTCGTTTTCAGTTGAGAACATGTCTGCCGTCTCAACCGCAAGGTCAATCACCGGCATACGTGTGGTGATGGCCTTGGCACCGTTCTTGTAGATCATCGCCACAGATGCTTTATGCAATGTCGGTTGATTGGAAGCTTTCAACTGCATCGTTATCACCGGCACTACGCATTCCTGCAAAGAAATGCCGCCGTGGTAATAGAGCAAGCCACTGCGATAGGCCGCCAGCGACTGGGGCGCAGCGAACTTGGCAAAGTCACCGCGAATGCCCATCTTCTCTGCTGAAACGACCAGGTGATTGCCGTCGCCAGCACCATCGCCCAGCGCGCATCGGTCATGAATGCCAATCCAGTTGCCAGCGGGTTTGCTGCAGACATCGCCCGCACCCGCGTGGGTGTTCATGAAAAAGCCGTGATCGGTCGCGATCACCACCTCGTGAAAGCCACGCTCTTTCAGCTTCTGGATTGCGACGCGAATGCGTTTGAGTGCATTGGTAATCTCTGCGGGGGCGGTGTCGGGATGGTTCTCAAAGTGGCTATCAATTTCCACCGCACGCAGCACCAACAAATCGGTTTCAGGCGAGAAATCGAAACGCCCGCGAACGAAGTCTTCCAGACGCCCCTCTTCAAAGCGTTGGCCGTACTTCTTCCGAAACACATCCATGCGCTGCGCAACCGTATCCACCACCTGCTCACCCAGCATTGGCACCAGGCTCTGTGCGTCATTCTTGATGCGAAGCTGCTGGCCAGCCCCGGGCAACAAGCTGGCCATGCCTACTGGAGTGATGCTTGGTAGCTGCGCCATGGCAGCTTGCACTTCAACCTGTCCGTCTTCCGTCAGCTGCCGTTCTAGCGCCACGCCCAATTCATAGCGAAGCGCATCGATCATGAAGTACGCAACCTTGTGGCCGTTCTTTTGCAGCTTGGGCGCGACGATGCGGTCGAACACATCAGCATTCGATAGCTGGCCAGCCAGCGGCCATCCGCTTTGTTCCACATGGCGAGTAAAGATCAACTGCACCTTCTCGACCAGCTTGCCGTACTGCTTACGCACCTGCTGCTTGACCGGCGTCATGACACCTTGCGCGTCTTGCCAGTCGTAATCGCTAACGGCCTGTTCGAACTCGCGATGCAAGCGATCAGCTTCACGCAGGCTGCTCACGTAAAAGGCCAGCAGCACATCAAGATTGCGTGCGTTGTCTGAGAGTTGCCGCTCCATGTCATCGCAGGTTTGCAGCAGTTCTGTGGCCGATCGAATCAAATCCCACTGGGCGCGGCTCTCGCCTTTGCCTGTCCACACCGATTGCTGATGACGCTCTGAGATGCTCCGCACACGGTCGATGTCATCACGCAAGATGCCTTCGATCGCCCGGCTCAAAAACGTGCGTTCCTCAAATGGGAAGGTGTCGCGATCACCCAAGTCAGACCACCCGCCAAAAAGGCTAGCCAGATTGAGATCCTTCTGAATCTCTTCGGCTCGGTCGATATAGATACTCTGCGTGCGGCGGTCATTCCGAAGGCGATCGCACAAGTCTTCAACCAAGGGCTTGGCCACTGCCTCAGCACGAGGCACATCGGCCAAACTGGTCGGCAATGCACCCGGCAGATCAAACACAAACTCGCTGAACAAGACAAAGCGCCACAGCTCATTGGCAACCGAGTCCCATGTTTTACCCCGGGTCTTCAATGACAAGCCCATGCTGTTGCGGAGCAAATCACGCGCCTCTGTCACCCAGCTATCGCTGTTTTTCAAAGCCGCTTGCTGCGCATCGCTTGGCACAAGCAGCGCAAACAGAATGTCCCGGGCAGACTCGACTGCCAGTAACGCACGCAAGTTGGGCCAGCCCAAGCCGCCGCCAATTGCATCCACCACTGCAAAACTAGGTGAAGCATCCTGCTCAAAGATGGCCCGTATGGCCGTTGTGTGATCTGGCTTCGCCTTTAGGCACAAGCTCTCAAAGCTGTCACCATCCCCTTCGGGGAAAATTGCCCCGGCGGCGGCAATAGACGCGAATGGATCAGATTGCCGTTCTTCATCGCTTTCTGGCGGATTGGTTGGTATATAGACCAACAAGCCATCAAGTTGCTGTTCGATCACGGCCTTAAGCCCCTGCATTGCAGCAACCCGACTCTCAATGCTGCTCTTCGATGCATCCACAACCAGCAGCTTTTCGTCAGCCAAGCTGTTGCAGACATCCTGGTAATGCCCGGCAGGGTCGTACACCACCAGACTGCCCATCTTTTGTAAACGGGGGCGGAGGATCTTGTTCTGGATAAATTCAGCAATGCTCACTCGTTTGCTCCTGCTTTCTTTTTCCCGCGCGTTTTCTTAGGTGCCGCCTCCGGCTCCACGTACAGATCTTCAACCCCATGCGCGATGGCCAGGGATTTATCGGTCTTGCATTTCTCCCGCACGCGCTCTGGCCAGTAGGTCATGGCCAGGTGCGCCCAGTCATAGTCGCCTTTTTCCAGTTTGGCCCAGGTATCTTTCAATACCTTTTGCCAGGGCTTGTGGCGGAATAGCGGCCACAGGGGTGCGGCGCTGATTTGCACCCCGTCGTCGTGGTTGGGCTGGTAGGTTGGTGCGATCTTGAGCAAGGTATCGCGCAGGTCAGTCAGCTCTTGTTCGAAGGTTTGCAACGTTTCGTACTGTTTTTCCTCATCTCGAGAGCGACCGCTGCCTTTAGCACGCAACTCCGCGCACTCACGGCTGACTTGCGTCAGTTTCCCGTTGGGGCCGTCGAGGAAATCATTGACTGCTGTAAACAGCGTCTGATTATTCAATGATGGGTAATAGACCCAGAGTGTGTAGCTACCGGAGCCAGTGGATAGCGGCCAGTAGATAGGCGCTTTGCGGCGGCTCTTTGAATAGCCCTGCAGATGGAAGGCAAAAAAATCCTTCTGCAACCAACGACGTACATCGCCCGACAAAGTCACACCAACTCGATCCAATACCGACTCAAGCAGACGCGGCAAATCATGCGAATGGCCAAGATCGTCTACTAGTATGCCGGTATTTTCGTGGAATGGTGAGGCACCATCAGGCAACATGCCTTGACTTTTAGCTGGCAAGGGATCAAACGGGGCAGGCTCAGATTGAAGCTCCCTCTCCCCAGTGCAAAAGCGCCAATCGAATCGCCCGAAAGACACCCCGACTGCCCACGACAAGCGAGAACTATCATCATCAAGGTCCGCAACGCTTTCTTCTGGGTCATCCTCATCCTCATCTGGGTCATCCGCACCGATTTCGCCAGTGACTCGAACCAATGCCTCATTGTGATCTCGCTGCAGTACTTTGAATTCAGATGGAGTCAAACCAAATAAACTAGCTATTCGCTGATCAAGCTCTGCGCCAATAAGCGTTTCCCGATTGATTGGCTGCAGTACTTCGGTTGTGCCACCGAGCGACGGCATGACAAACAAAATTTCCGTCTCATCACGCTTAAACCGCTCCGCCATTTTTTCTCGCACTGAAGCAATGACGCTATCGGCATTTACAATGTCACTAGCCCCAGGCTTGACATAGGGAATTGCGGAAACCATGGAATTTTGGAATTTTGGCTGCCAAAACGCCTCTCCTCGAAATCGAGCGACTGCCGTTGCAAAGTTGGATGACAAAAGCGCGGCCAACCAAGTTTCTTCTCCCTGCTTTGGATAGACCTGGCTTCTGCCTGCTGTCGGAATAACTCCTGACGGGACTAGGTACGGAACAAGTCGACTTGACCGCAACATGTAGCTAAAGGCAGGAAGAAAATAGAACGCTTCGGAACGAACATACTTAGACGGTGAGTCTCCCTTGCCCACGTGGAAAGCCTTTATTTCGCTTCCATCATTTAGCCAGTTCACACACATGTGAATTGACGAAAGCATTGGAGAAGCCGCTTCAGTCTTTGAATACCATGCCCACTTCGTAGGAATGCAAAGCGTCAAACACTGCTGACGTACCTCATCCAGTTCGCTCGACTTATCTGGAACGACGATATCCTTTGACTTTACTTCCCACCATAGTCGTAAAAAACGAAAATCGTCCCCTGTTTGTAGGCCAACTCTTATTGAGCTCGCCAGTGGATCGACTGTTGGATGAGCGGCAATTTTCCTGGCTATCGAATCATCAATCCAATAGACATATGGTGCATCATTGAATGCGAGGAACTGCGATGCTTGCCTTTTGAAATAATTGACTCCTGGAATTCCTTTTTTTACAAGTTCTATTGAATCAAGCAGGCCGTCGTTTTTATTGGTTCTATTGAGCTCTCTGAAAAAGATAGCGTCATTTGTGTGGCTCCCACCTCTCTCCCAGGTAACCGCAGCGGTTTCTACCATCGCGTCAAGCACTCCCTGTCCCAGATCGGCAAAGCTTTCGAGTGAAAGTTCGTTTGCGAGCACCGATGTGCGGAACTCTGAAAAGCTCTGTAGAAAGAAACATGTTCTGCTGACAATTGCTCCGATGCGCCCGCCAGGCCTAACAATTTCGGTAGCTCTCTCAATGAAATTTGCGAGAATGTTCCCCTTAGACCTAGGCAAACTTTCTTCAAGATATGACTTGGTTGATCTTGCAGGCTCCCCAAAAGGTGGATTCATGACTAGCACGTCAAATTTTTCACGTGATAAATCAATTAGGCGCAATCCATCCAATGCATCTTGCGCAAAGAGTCGCCCTTGGTAGGTTGCTTTAGTGGCGTGCGAAAAGTTAGAAAGTGCCTTACGCAGACGTATTTCGGCCCCTTGCCAGTTCTCTTGCTCCTGGTCGGCAAACAAGCCTGTGTCCTTACCTACATAAACTTGACGGATAAGGGACCGCAACTCCTTTTCCACCTGAAGTAACACCCCCAACTCGGGCAAGTGTTTCAGCATTTGCAGTGTTTTCTCGAACAACTCAGCATCGTGTTGATCAAGCTGGGCAGCAAACTGCAAGCGCAGTTCGCGCTCGGCGGGTGGGGCGACTGCGGCCACCACATGGCCTTGACCAATACGCGGACGCTCTTTGGCCTTTACGTTTGTGTCGTGCCAGGCACGCTGCGCACGCAACCACAGCGCCAGCGTGGCGATCTGTGCAGCGCGCGGGTCGATATCAACGCCATAGATGTTGTGTTCGATGACAAGTCGAGGTACATCGAGGAGGAATGCGTCGTAGTTAGAATAGGTCTGACTGAGCGGTTTAAAGCCCGACTGGGGATGCGTAGACCCATCCAAAGAACCTGGACCGTTCTGCTGCTCCCATGCCCAGGCTTCGCGGTAAATCTCCAGAAACAGATCGAAGGAGTACAGACCAAAGTGCATGGAACCACAGGCCGGGTCCAGCAGCTTCAGGGTGCGCGGGTCGCGCAGTTTGACGGCTGACTGTGGTTGCTCATCGGGCTTGACCAGCAAGTATTGGCAGCGGTCGCGTAGATCCGTTTGCCCGGCAGTGGCGTTAAACCAGAGACGCCCCAGTGTGTTATCGACCAAAAACTCCACCACGTAGCGTGGCGTGAAGAACTGGTTGCGCACGGCCAGCTCGCGACTATTGCGTGGAGCCTGGCTGGCATCACGCATGGCTTTGCGCTCTTCTTTGGAATTGAAATATTGGTAGATCCAACCGATGGTTTCGTCCGCAGCCCAAAGCGGTTCAATCTCAAAGTGGTTGAGCTCGTCCAGCAGCGCACGTAGGGCGGTCTCGCGTGGGAACAGCAAGCCATTGGCGGCATAGCGATCAAACAGAGCGGACAGCTCTTGTGCCAGCTCATCAAACACGCTGAACAGATACACCTGGTACGCCTGGCCGGTTTCACCCAGGGCAGTACCAGCGATCTTGCTGTACAGCTGGTAGCCACGCGATTGATAGCCTTTGCTGACCGACTCGATCAGTTGTCCACGTGCTTCCATCATCAACAGTGCAGCCAAACGATTGAGCACGGTAAAAGCTTGCTCGCGCACCATACGGTCGAGCACCGCGATGCGATGATCGGTGTCGTCGGCATCTGCGCCTAGATAGTGCGCCAGGGTTTGGCGCAGCACTTCAGCCGTGTGGCGTTGCCGATCATCCAGATGAGTGAGTCGGGCCATGGGCGTGACTTCACCGGTCTTGGGGTCTAGGCCATAGGTCTGCTGAAGCTGGATGCTGAATTCATCGGACAGCAGGCCGCGACAACTGTTAACCAGCTTTTGCAGGCGGCCCCGTGTGGATTGATCGAAAGCCATTTATTCGTCCTGCAGTTCGAGGTTGACGGCAAAAGCGTGGGCATATTTCAGTTCGCCACGCAGTTGTTGCAGTTGCGTGATCAGCGCATCCAAGTCGTCCATCGAGGTGATCTTGGTGCGCGCTTTGATGCTGCGCGCGACGGGCTGCTTGATCTCGGGTGTCTCACCGGGCGGCACTTCAGCCTGAGCGCGTTCCAGCTCTTCCTTGATGCGCTGCTGCCCCAAGCGCTCAATGCGGTGTTTGAGCGATTGCACCTGCGACTGCAGCTCGTAGTCTTTGTTGAGCATGGTGGTGAGGCCCGCCAGGTCGGGGGCCACCTCCACAATCAGGCGCTCAAGGTTGCCCAGTAGCTCGGTCTGCTCTTGCTGGGTGAGCTTGATCCATTCCGGCACGCGCTTGAGGTCAACCTCGGCCTCTTTGATGCGTGTTTTGAGCAGGTCTTGCATCGCAATCACCGTATCGCGAATGCGGGCGCGAATGGTGGTGAGGCTGGTGCTGAAGTCGGCCGCAAAGCGATAGAAGTCGGCCTGCTGCAGGCGTTCCTCGATAAGGCTAAGCGCCTCGGCCAACTCGTCTTTCAGCGTGGCCAGCAAGGCCACGTTCGGCAGGTTGGCAATGGCCGTGCAGTGCTGGCGCAGATCGCGCAGCGTTTGCTCCAGGCCTTGCTCCAACTTGAGTTTGATTTCGGCAGCCCATTTGAGACTTTCGAAGAGCTCGGATTGCTCGTTGCCCAAGCGGCGCGGCGCATCGGAAGCATCAGTGAGCAACACGTCGTTAATTTCGTGCGTGAGATTTTGCAGACGGTCTACACCTGGCAGGTTCAGGCCGCGCAGCTTTTCCGTGAGCGGGCCGTATTGGTGCTGCAGTTGTGGAAAGAGCTTGGTGGTGACCTTGCTAATGTCGTCTTCTAGCGGAACAACGGTATCGCCAGTGAGTTCGGTCAACCGAGTTGCAGCGCGTGCCAATACATCGTTGGACGGACGATCTCCACCACGCAACGAAATACCGATGCTCTTGAAGGTGTTGTTGGTCTTGATGGCGTCGATAGCTTGCTGGCCGTTGACGGTGACTTCGCGTCCCGCCACCTTGAGCTTGATCTCACCAGCCAGCAGCATGGCCGCCACCAGGTAGCGCAGAGTGTCTGCTGACCAACCAAAGGGCGCATCGGCAAAGACGTCGGTGAGGCGTTTGCCATCTACAGTGCCGTTGCGGTCAATGTAGTCACGGATGCTCACCATGGCCAGATGGTCGGTGCGAATGCTGTGCCGTCCACTTTGGGTTTGTACAAGGTTCAGCGGATCGAGCACGCTGGTGATGCCCGACAAATTGCCGACCCGAAGGAATTTCTCAGCAAGTTCGGTTCCGGCGCGCACTGGGGCTTCTGCGTAGCGATCGAAAACTTGTTCAGCGACTTCGCTCAGGTGCTTGCGTGCTGCATCCAGCAATTCGGTCGCCAGCGTATCGACCGCAACAACCTGGCCCCGGAAGATGAACGAGCCTTGCAACAGGCTGCGCTGAATCTGCGCCCGCAGTTTGGTGCAAAGGTGTTCAGCTCGGTCGGCCTGGCCGTTGCAGTATTCGCGGATTTCTTGGTCTGGATCGCTGCGGTAGCGGTTGGCGATTTCTCGGCAGCGGTAGATGTCGGCCGTCAGTTCATCCATTTCCGGCGTGGTGCGGCCCACCAGGTAGATGTTGAACTTGGACGAGTTGTGACGCGACTCGTCAGTGAGGCGAGTACGTGCGTTGTCGATTTCTTTGGGGTCGACCAGCTCCACAATGGTTTGGATCTGGTTGCGCTCACCCGCCAACGATGCGGGCACGTTGCCTGCCGATTGTGCCTTGAGTCCGGTAGATACGGCGTAGGAGCCGTGCAATTGTGTCGCAGGCAATGGCGCGTAGACACTGGTTAATACTTCGTTAACGATGCGACGCAGCTCAACGCCGCGCAGTGCGACTTGGCTGCGCTCCTGCTCAATGTCGTTGAGCTTTTCGCTGAAGAAGCAAAGGTTGCCGTCTTGTTCGCCAAAGGGAACGATGGGGTCGTTAATCAGGTCTTCGACCGCCTTGGACACGGCATCCGCTTGAGAAGCCCCGGCGATGCTGACATGCATCAGGCTGGTGACGTTTTGCCGCGTGATGGGCAGGTTTCCCAGAATTTGCAGAACAGCGACTGTCTTGGCAATGTTTTGATGCAGCTCGGAATGCGAGAAGCGGATCTTGGTGGCTTTCTCCACCGATACGTGCAACGAGGCGAAGGCGCGTTTAATGTCTTTGTCCAGTGCATCAAACAGCGTGACCGTGGTCGCCAGCCATCCAACGGCTTGCTCTGCCACAGCGGGCTTGCCTTCAGAGCCGTCAATCAGAATGTCTTGCACCACCTTGATCGCCGAGCGCAGGCCGATGCCACCCGTGGACTTCGCCAGTGCACCGAGCAAGTGCAGCAGGATGTCGAAGTGCGCAGGCAGGAACGGGTAGAGATCGACAAAGGTCTTGCGATCGAAATCGACGCCATAGACGCGCGCGTCGACAAGCTTGGTGTTCTGACGCAGCTGCTGGCCATACTGGTCAAACAACCCGCCCAATTCGGCTTCCGCTGCTGACGACTTGCCCAACAGCCGCGTGTAGCAAATTTCCTTGATGTCGTTGGATTCAAGAGCAATTTGAATCGGAAAGCGGTCATTGAGCTTGAAGAGCTCCGGCGAGTTGAGGGCGGCCTTCGCGTCATCAGCGGTAAGCGTTTGCTGCGCCGTACCAACGATCCAGACCTTGCCGTCACCGATGTTTTTCAGGTTCTTGGCCAGACCATCGAGGTTAAGAATCAGGTTGGGCCGTGGGCCAACGTACTGACCCACTTCATCGATGATGAAGATGATGTATTCCTTGCCCGATGCCTCGCGGGCAATCTCCAGCATTTCACGCACACGGTCGTTTTCGAAAACGACGATCTCACTGGATTCGGTGGTGAACGAGGTGGGCGTCTTGAAAAGCGTTGGGTACAGCTTATGTGCAATCTCAGGGATGAGGCTGTCTACCACCAACTCGTCATTGCGGTAGTTGTTCCAGTCTTCACCGCCCGCAGCTTCTTTGAATGCGTCCAGGAATTCGTTGTAGCGGCCTTCCTTCTTAAGCCTACGTTCCAGCGCAGCAACCTTTAGATTGCGCGAGTAGCCCGCCCATTGCAGAACCTTGTAGAACAGGACCGTCGACACCTCTTCCATAGTCGCACCGGCGACCTGTTCGCTGGCCAGGTCCAACATCAGCACTGCAGCTGGAAAGCGCTTGGCTACGTTCGACAGCAATGATTTGGTTTGCTGGCGCTTGAGACGATCTTGAAGGTGCTGGATGAATGGGACGCCGTCAATGGTGATGCGATCGTCAAATGCCAAGCCCAGATACTTGGTGAACGAGCTCTTACCGGAGCCATAGAAGCCTGACACCCAGACACCGACTTCATTTTCACCACCAATATCCATGGCGGCTTCCATCTTGAGCAGGAGATTCTCGAACTGCTGATCGATGCTGTCGGTGACCACATATTCGGAGATTTCCGATTTCAGGCGCGCTTCTTGTGACACGCCATAGGTGATGACCTTTTCAATGCTGCGATTGATATTCTTGCCGGGGTCGAAGAGTTTTTTGATCGTCATGTTTTGCCTCAATGATTAGCCGCCGACGTGGACAGAGCGGTAGTTACCATCGTCGGGGTAGAACCCCAGGAATTTGAGTCGGGTCTTGCCGGTGCGCACGCCAGGGTAGAAGAACACCGTGGGCACATGGAATTTGCCTTGCAACTTGCCTTCGATCACACCGATACGTGTGTAGGGATGCAGCGCCTCAAGATCGGTGACCAGCAAAATGGCCTTCGGCTTGCCTTCAAGCTCAGCCAGCTTGGCTTCGATGCGTGCCTGCAACGCGCCATTACTGATGGCATTGGCGAGCGACGCATTGGTCTTGTCCCAAGCCAGCGGCGCTTTCTGATCGGCTGCGAGCCAGATCTTGCGAAGCGGTGCTTTCTCGATAATGTCTGCAACATGCTCGGCGATCGAAAAGGTTTCGACTTCCCAGCCTTCGTTGCGCAAGCGGTGCATCCACGCGGGTGTTTCGCGTTTCACATTGAGGATCTGATTCGGCGGGAAAACCAAGTAGAAAATAGGCTCGAAGCTGGCATGGCCAAACTCGCGCCCCTGCTTGATTCGCTCCATCAACTCATTGAAATCAGCTTTGAGCGATGACATCGATCAGTTCCTCCATGCTTTTATAGGTCCACCCGATATGCACGACATCGGAGGCGGCCTGGAATATGAGCAGGCCTTGTAATGACAAACGTTTCAGTTGGTCTCGGACGTCGGAACGTTCCAGCCCGAAGAGATCCCAGTCGGAGCTTGAAACAATTTGGTTGTCGCCTAGACCACTGAACTTCAAGTCGTAGGCCAAGTAGGCGGCGACCTTTGGCAAGATGCGATACACCGAAATCGAGCGCTGGTTGCGGCCTGTGGTGGTGAGCAATCCATAGTCGGCGCAGCATCCCATCAAATACGATGAGATGCGCTTGATCGTGGTCTCAGACCATGGCTTTTGCGTTTTTCCTTCGCGCACGCTGTTGGCAACGAAAATGCGTGCGTCTTCCAGTTGAAGGTCATTTCGCCCGGCTGCATAGCGAGCCCAGTAAACCTCTCGGACAAAGTCTGCCAACACAAGATTGGCGCGCGTCGTATAGATAAAGAGCAGCTGATTGAGCTCGGCGGTCGTGAAACGATCAACCAGGGACTTGAGGCGCGCGGCAACCTGCGGGTCGCGCATGAAGCGTGGGGCAAAGCACTCGGCAACAATATTACGTAGGCGTCTTGCCGTTACCAAAGGGAAGCGACCCGAAGCCAGCGCCGCCTCATAGAGCTGTGACGCACTCATACCAGGCTGATAAACCTGGAGCAGTTGCCTTGTTTCTTCTAGGAGACCCAGCCCGGCTTGTAGCTGAGTGGTGTAGTAGCGCTGCTGACTCACTCAACCTCCCGAACGTAGGGGAACGTCTGAATTCCGGAGGTGAAGGCGGCACAATAAAAGCCCGCGGCACGTTGTAGTTCGGCTTTGAAGTCTTGACTCATCTGCCCCATCGAAACGGGACCCGGCGATTTGAATTCCGCTTTTCCCGCCAGTTCAGCCAGGCGCGCCAGCGCCAAATCACGATTCGCCAATCTGGCTTGCACTGTTTGAACAAACGCGGCGTCGTTAAGCGCATCGGCCGATGCTTGCTCAAGTCCGATGGGCAAGCGGAAGAGATGGTAGATACGACCAACACCAATGGCTTCGTCATGGACCTTTGCCGCCGCTGCCGTTGCCCCTTGGTATTGGGCCAGGAACAAAGAGCGATTGAATATCGGTGCCAAAAAAGCAGTGGCTGTGGCGCTAAAGAACTCGCTGCCCCACCAATTGGCTTGGCTTTTCTCTCCCAGGTAGCCTACTAGCACTCTAAGTTCAGCAATTGTTTTTGCAGCAGAATTCATCCAATTGTCCTAAATCTCAAGATTGTCTACATTGGAATTGGGCTTGGCTCCAATGGATGTAACATCACTCATGCCTATAGATCCGTAGCCAGGCGCCAACTGCGCACTTTCTGTGCCTTCAAGCACAGAGTAATTTTTAAGCCACAGCCTAAATTGATGCCCGCGCATTGAGTGATTCGCTGAAACGTCGACATTCCAGCGCTGAAGAATGTACCCGGCAAGAGCCGCACGAACAGACAGCGTTAAGCGATCCCCTTGCATCTGGTAATCCATCTGAACAATTTCAGTCTGTCCCTGACATGGATGTGCAACTAGCTCGAGTGCTAGCACTTTGTTCCATTGAACATCTTCAGCAGGGGCTTCATGCTTTTCTGGCCTGTCATTAAGCAGTGAGAATGATTTAATACGAGTTATTACAAAGTCCCTGAAGTCTCCTCGCAATCTGTCGTATGCGCGTACATGTAAGCGGAGGCCACTATCAACTAATGCATGTGGGGCGATCACACGCTCCAGTTCACCACTGCTGGTGCTATGGTAGTGCACCCGCAGACAGCGCTGCTGGTGAATGGCACGACTAACGGCGGCAAGGATCGGCATCGCCGGGCGGTTGAGCAAGGCGGGGGAATCACCCGGTAGCAAGGGACAGCCGAGGGTTTCGATGCTGTAGGGCTCACCCTGCATCAGTGCGGCCATGACCTGCTCCAGCCGGTGCTCGAACAGCGGCACAAACCCTGGGAGGATCTGGTAAGCCTTGCTGGAAGGGTCTAGTTCCAGATTGGCCGGTGCCAACTGGCGGTACAGTGCGATATCGCGGGTGACCACTGCCGGCGCGCAGTCAAACCGAGCCATCATGTCGGCTCGGCGCACCTCACCCAGAAAGTACAGACAGAACTCCAGAAAGCTCAGGCGTTGGCGCTGGTTATAGGTGAGCCGGTACAGCTCGTCAGGCGATTGGGGCATGGGTCACACAGCAAGTTTCAATACATGCGCATGATGCCACAGACAACAAATAACATCATCTTTTTGATTACAATATACCGATGCACTGTGTGCATAGCGTAATCCAAGCAGCCCACAACCACACATTGGTGATCAACGATTGCCAGCAATTCACCGCCAGATTCACCTGTCTTGGCGTCAAGTAATGTCACCGATACACCGCCTCAGTTGCAACGCTGTATCAGCTCTGCTTGGTGCACTTCAGCTCTACTAACTTGGCAATGCTGGCACGACTATCCAGGAGAAAAGTCTCTCTGACTACACCTTATTTCAAGCCGCCTACTTGTCCAACGCCACTATGCGAACGATACCGTCAAACTCGCCCAATACATCGGGGCAGCGCCTCGTCAAATAGCGCAAAATGGCTTCGTTGGCCATGAGCTTGGCGAGATAACCCTTGGCCAACACTAGGTTGAGAATGTCCTGGCCATAAGTCTGCTCGGCCAGCTTGAACTGCTCTTGGAGATTCCCCATTTCCCGTTCCATCTTGGCCATCTGATCGGCGCTGACGCCGGTCATTTTCTTGGGCTTGGTCTCACCGACTAGCAGGTTGCCGGGGGTCGCTGCGACCAAAGCCTGTGCGTAGGCCACAGTGATGTTGTTGGCACTGACCATCAGTTCGACGCATTCGACCTGCCGTGTTGGTTTGAGCTTGCGCAATACCGCACCAAGGTTGGCCGAGAAGGTTTGGTCACGCAGCAGCTCCGCCGCCTCCGGACAAATACCATCGAGTAGGTTCAGTTTTTTGATGATGTGGCTGATGTCCACGTCCAAAGCCTTCGCGAGCTTTTCAGGAGAAACGCCACGCTCGACGGCACGGCGGATCATCAGGTGTTCCTGAATACTGGAGAGACGATTGATCCGATTGTTGTAGGTGTAGCTTTCATCATCCTTGGCCACGAGGCATGGAGCCTTATCGAAGCCCAATTGTTTCAACGCCACCAGTCGCGTGTGGCCATCCAGCAGGATGTGCTGCCCCTCGCGATCAGCCTTTCCCACCGACAAGGGTTCGATCAAGCCGACCGCTTCAATAGATGCGGTGATCTGTTTAAATTTCCGGGAGGCAAACAGCCCGTCCGGTATTTTGCGCGATGGCAAAACCACCGAGAGTGAGAGAATCAATGGTTCCAGAACAAAGCCCAACGCAGCTTGGCTCATGTTCCGCCTCCTCGTGACCAGACCCTATCTGCCAAATACTGCGGCAGCGTATCCAGCCCCTCAGCACGCAGCAGGTTGGTGAAATTTTCGTCTGTAAGCAACTGTCGCAGCGCACCAACGATGAACAGCAGATTGCGTTGAGCAGTTTCAGCCTTTCTGACAAGCAGCTTCTGCCGCTCGACTTCACGCTGGTAGTTGCGCACAAGGCTCGATGTGGTTACGTCCGCATTAGGTTTGCGTGATGGCATTTTGCCGCCGACAGCCCTACCTTGTGTGCGGCGACGCTCGATGACCCGCCGTGCCTGGATCAGTTGACTGCCGCGCAACTTGCCGGATTCATAGGCCTCCTGCAGGGCAGCCTGGATCGCCCTATCATCCGAGCCCGCGCCAGCAATGGTGATCGCCGCATTGAGCGGGATGCGTCCACTGCCAACCGCAATTAACAGGCGCTCTTCACCATTCTGGAGCAGGTACAGGATAGCGTGGACATACTCCGGGCTCAGGCCCGTCTTCAGGGCGATGTCCTTCTTGTCGTAGCCCTGATCCCTCAGTTGCTCGATACCAACCAGCAGCTCCAGAGGACTGAATTTGCGCCGTGCAATGTTTTCCGTCAGGCTCATGATGAAAGCCGACTCATCGTCGACGTTCACCACCATCGCCGGAATTTCCTGGTGGCCAAGCGTCTTGAAAGCCCTGAAACGCCCCTCACCACAGATAAGCAGGTAATACTCACCTGCACTGCCTGGACGCGGCGTCACAATGATGGGTTTTTTCAGACCGATGCTCTGGATGTTGCCAACGATCTGCTCAAAAACACGGTTGTTGCGTTCGCGCGGATTGAGAACCTCGATCCGGTTCAACGGGATCATCCGCAACTCCGCATGCCTATGTTCTTTTCCCTGACTCATGCGGTCCTCCGTATGCGAATGCGCCGGGCCATACCGTACAGGTAGTCCAGGCTGTCGAAGCGGTAACACTCGAACTCGATGCCATTGTGGTCTGCCAGATGAATGCGGGGTTGGCCGAAGTCCAGTCGAGGCAAGAGGTAGTAATCCAGCGCAGTCTGATTGCCGTCGTCCAGACGCACTGCCACCGTGATGTCGGGCGCAAGGCTGGTGTCGAAGCGCACTTTCCAACGGCGTCGTCCGTTGTCGAGTAATTGGCAACGTGCCAACACCAGCGAGACGGTGAACTCATGGTTGACGGTGAGGAGATCGTTTGCCGGATCACGTTCGACCATGCCTCCGACTTCGGAGATCATTCGTTCGGTCTGCCCGACGATTTCCGGATGCAGTCGACGTAGAAACTGATTCACCTCCAGATACTGGTAGTCTCGATCCGGAGTGAAGCCGACAGTCTTGTACGCGCGGATCAGGCTGCCGAAACGATGCGCGTAGGCCGCCGACGAGGGCATCCCTTCAGCCTCGTCGATGATCAGGCCCGATAGATAGCCGTGGCGCTGGTACAGGTTTCGCAGCTTTTCGATGAGCTCCTCGTCGCTGTAACGGTGTGACCGTGCGCGCAGGATGCCTTGTGCGGTGTAGAAGAGCTCCGGCGCCACGATCCCTTCGAAGGCGCCTTCCTTCTTGATCCACATTTCTGGGCTGTTGACCACCCGATGCTTCTTGAGTTTGAAGGAGCGCCTGTTGTAAACGTTGTTGCCGATGTATTTTTCGTTGGACAACACCTCGCGAATGGTCGCCCGCGTCCAGGCCCGCCCAAGATCTGTGCGGATATTTTGCTTGTTGAGCCGTTCGGCAATCTCCAACTCAGCCAGGTTGCCGGTGACGAACCAGCGGTATATCTGGTTGACGGTGGCGACCTCATCATCCGGCCCCGGCTGCAGGATGACACGGTCGGTTTGCAGGCTCTTGTGTTCACCACGAGCCAGTTCACCTTTGAGCGTGCCAGCCTGATCGATCAGTACACGTCGCAAACCATAGCCAGCAGGCCCACCTTGCCGAAAGCCCAACTCGATCAGGCGGCACTGCCCGGCAAAGACCTTCGCCGACAACTCCCGGCTGTATTCTCCAGCCATCGCACGCTTGACGCCCTTGACGATGGTGGAAACGGGCGAGCCGTCGTTCTCGAACTGCTCGGCACAGTAAGCGACCTGGATTCCAGCACGGCGGCAGATGTATTCGTAATAGGCGCTTTCATCGGCATCCTGAAACCGCCCCCAGCGGCTGACGTCGTAGACCAAGATGATCTCGAAATCTGCCGTGCCTGCCTCGACATCCTTGAGCAACTGCTGCAGGGCCTGACGTCCATCAATGCGCAGGCCACTCTTACCCTCGTCGGCATAAGTGCGAACGATCTCGATGTTGCGTCGGGCTGCGTACTCGTTGATCTTGTCTGCTTGGTTTTCCGTCGAGTATTGCTGATGCTCGGTGGACATGCGCACATACTGTGCTGCTCGATATGCCGGTGCCTGACCAGCCCCTTCCAATGAGAATTGTTCTACTTGCATAGACCTGATCTCTCATGTTGTAGGCAATTGCTCTCGGGTCCGCCTTTCCCCTGATTAACCTTGCTACGCCTGACGTGATGCCGGTCAGGGCAAACGTGGATTAATTTGTTGCCATCCAGGATGATCGAAAGCCCACTTAAAATTGAACTTACCCAACGGCTAGTCGAGTGACCATCACGTCCTATCTTTGCAAGCGTCCTTTTTGCACAAACAACCGATACACATGGGAGTGATTTCAACAAGCACTCGCCCATCCGGATCGGCAACCGTCCCCGGTATAAGCGAGATTTGGTAAAGGCCAGGCAACAGTCCAAGTGGCGCTGACGCATCCATCTTTGCAAGATCCGCTTCCCGCCCTAGTGCATCTCTCCCCCGTTGACGAGCCCTGTTGCGTTCCACGTATTCCGGATTGATGTCGCGGTAGTGGCGCCAGTAGTCCGGGTGCCGTTCAAGCCATGCACGCTGGCTGCGTAGCTGATTTTCCCGGTAGTCTGGATCGGTCTGCATTTTGTCCCGTTGCCAGCGCTGTCGACGTGCCTGCTGACAAACACGGGAAGAGCAGTAAGACTGATTGGGCACTTGGGGACGGGACTCAAAGGCGTGGCCACAGCACGCACAAATCTTTGTTGCCATCAGTTGTCTCCATACGAAAAGTCATATGAAAAACTGACTGACAGCAGAATGTCGCGCCTGGCTCTCCAATCTTGCCCCCCTCGACGAGCAGGAAGCCGGCGGTTACTGGGCACCGTGACGGGGTCTGTTCGACTCTGACAATTGGCAGCGCACTGGTGCACGGGCACAGAACAATCACGCCAGGTCCTACCCGACGCTTGCTGGCTCGTGTGTGCGACCGGCAACCAGTTTCTGGATGATAGACGGCTCCTGCGACCCCAGCTTCACCGGGATCAGCCCTCGCGGATCACCGACCAGATCAGCGCATAGGGCAGTTTTATATTGCCTGAACTAGGCAGCATGAGCGTGCCGCGGCGTCAGTGCCAGCTTAAGATCAAGTGCGTTGAATACCGCCAGCAGCGTGGTCAGCGTTGGATTGCCGCGTGGCGACAGCGCTCGGTACAGTGCCTCACGGCGCATGCCGGTTTGCTCGGCAAGTTGGGTCATCCCACCGTGTGCTTCAGTGAGTTGACGAAGTGCCAGTAGTAGCGCTTCACGGCCGCCAGGCTCCTCCGCTTCATCCAGTGCCGCAGCCAGGTAGGCGCTGGCAAAATCCGGGGCGTCGCGCAGTTCTTGAATCAGCTTGTCGTGATGGCTGACAGAGACATGGTGTGTCATGCGTTGCTTGTCATCTGATGGAGTAGGAAGAGATGGCTGCTAGCATGAGTGTGAACAGCACCAAAACTCACGACTTAGCTGCGAATCAGCACCTCTGCTGGGATATGCAGGCCATCGTGCAATCGGCGGATCATGGCGAGACTGAGTGGCCGTTTCCGATTCAATACCTCGTATACGCGGTTGCGGTTTCCCAGGTACGCCTGCATGTCGGCGATGGTCAACCCCCCCTGCTCCATGCGGAATTTGATGGCTTCGATTGGGTCAGGCAAATCAATCGGGAAGTGCTTAGCCTCATAGGCCTCGGCCAGCGTTGCCAGTACATCCAGCCGCTCTCCCTCAGGAGATTCCAGCGCCGGATCGAGATCGACCAAGGCAGAGATTTCTTTGAGTACCGCCTGATAGTCCGCTTCTGACCGGATTGGACGAATTTCCATGATTACTCCATTTCCACTGTGGCAGCATCGATAGCGTCGTACTGCGCATGGGTGCCGATAAATTTGATGTACACGATGCCCACGCGATAGGCGATGGCCACGATCAAGCGATAGTCATTGCCCTTGATGTTGAACACCACCCGGTTATTTTTGATGAAGCTCGCGCTACGGTAGCGGTCCTTGATGTCCTGCGGACTCGACCAAGTCGCCTTATTGGCTTCATCCACCCATGCTTTTAGCGGCTGTTCCGCGTTAGGGTGCTGTTCCCAGAACAACTTGAGGGTACGCGTGGCAATGATTTTCATGAGCGCATAGTAGTCCCAAATTGGGATCAAAACAAGTTAGCCATCATTGCCACCAATAACGTTCATAGGTCTGGCAATGGCGGACGAAAGAAGTAGTACAGCGCAAGCGGTCACCTAGCAGCACGCCGATACACCCTAGTCACCATCCTGTTTACGACATGGCACGCCAGCAATAATCAGCGGATGTGCCGCACTCCCCATCGATAGCAGCAGACTGTGACACTTCCAGCGCATGGTCGTCAGGCTGATGACACCACAACCACTGCTCAGGTCCATCTGCCGGTAACGGTTGTAATTGACGTAGCGTCCCTGTCCTTCCGTAATGATGTTGGCCCAGTAGCGGCCAACCTCGTCGCCACACTGGATATCACGCCGTACCTGCTCACCGTCAAAGAGCAGTACACACTGGATACGGTACTGGCCCTCTTCCTGGATCGGTGGCGTCCTGATGAGCCCCAGGCAATGTGCAAAGACCCCCTGCTGCCAACGAGCCTCCAAGCGCAGATGCGTCAAACATGCATCGACTTGCTCTCTCGTCGCCATCCCCTCTACCAGCAAATCCAGACGGAGACAGGCTACCTTGCTTGTTCCTCTCTCACGCAATACATCAATAAAGCCCATTGCAGCCAGCAGTGAATCACTTAATGCAAGGATTCCCGCTTCTTTCAGTTCAGCCAAGTCCATTTCATGTTCTTTCTCAGCAGAATCTCATCTTTAGTCAAAGGCGAAATTATTTGAATAGCCAAAGGTACGTATATGGCTGACATCAAAGCCGAGTGCGGCCCCATCACGTTGCATAGCAGCACGTATCAGCAGATCTTCCTTGGCTAGGTACGGGATGACATAGTGCTGCAGATTGGCTAGCTTTTCAGCATCGTTGACATGCACCTTACCAATACCGTTATAACGGTAATCATCTTTATACCGGTTGCAGTTGTGATAACAGCCCTTCCCTTGGGTAATCGTGTTCACCCAGTAATTACCGATCAGATCGCCATAGGTAATGTCCTGTTGTACCGCCCTGCCATTGAAAATAAAAAGGCAATGCAGGTGATAACCACAATCCATCGTCCATTCCAATCCCCATATCCAGCCTAAGCAATGCTGAAAAATAGAGGACTTACTCCGACGGTTATTCCATAACCGGGCACGATACGCATGAATGTCAAAGATGGATGTCTGCTGTTGATATTCCTCACGCATCAAGAAATCTACACGTACGATCATCAGCTGCCTGTAGAGCTGCTGCAGTTGATGAATCAAGCCGTTTGCTCCTAGTACGAGTGGACTAGGTAGCACTGCGGTGCTCATGGCATGCATGGTCTTTTCCTCTGGTGGAGATGTCCTCATGAGATTGTGGTCAGTGATAAAAAATGTTGTTACCCTCTACGGATTTCGATTACCCAGCTGTCAGTGCTTGCTACTCCACTGCATCCGGTTTAGCTACCTTTGTCAAAATAGCCTCCCTCTCGCTCTACTTAATCGATTGCAGAGAAGATATTGGCACTACACAGTTTGTAGGTAAGGATTTAATTGATCAGGTTGATAGCGATAATGATCCTTTACTGAGTAAGGCTTGAGTATATCTATTTGGATGGATAGCGTTATCAGCCAGTTAGCACTGATTGATACAACAATTTCCCTTATTGATTAGAAAGACAGTTAGATCAATCTCCAGTATCAAATACTGTTAGATACTAAGATTGAATAATGATAATAAACAATACCCTACGCTACCCTCGCACAATACAGGTTAATCCTAAGCAGAATGCCAGGCATAAAGCCAGAAATGGCATACAGCCCCACTGTTATATGGCATATCGGACATACGGAGTTATTTCCGTTGCCTTACAGAAAGCACGTAACACAGACGATTTTATTTACCATGCTAGGGACCGTCAAACCAGAAATTGGCGCACAGAACGGGCATGGAGTCCAAATCAACGTATTTAATCTATGAATCGCCTTTAATCGCGGTGTGTGTTTTTTGTCACTCGTCGCGTTAAACCCCATGGCAGTAAGCTTGGCGCTAGCTAAGAGCTACAGAGCACTCAGGAAGCCACCACATGCATAACTCTGAAATAGAGGGTCCCTAGTGCATCTGAAGCAGCAGCATGAAACATCGCTTAATGGAGGGCCCCACCAACCAGCCTCTGGTCAAAGTGGCTAGGGACAGCCACGAATCAGCAGCACCAACCAATGGCCCAACCTGATGCAGACAGCGTCGATCCCCCAGCGCTACTTGCGCCACCTGCTACGAATAGCAATTGCCGCAGAAATAGCTACCGATTGAATCGACCAGTCCGGTATATCCAGTGTGCAAACTACCGACGGATGCAACCACATGGGAGAAACAGATGGTGGCGACAGGGCGCGCGCAGCTCACGCAAATATCGGGCAAGCCGGGGGCGGACGGCTGAAACCCATATGAGCAGCTAGGTACTGCTTCCCACCAGTAGTCCTGCGGAGTACGCTAATTGAATATCCATTCTTGCTGGCAAGGAGAAGAACCTGATTGATTCCTGACCAAATTGGGATTAGAGACGGACCTATCGACCCTCCCTCCCACACTCCCCGGCATGTGCTCATGCCCAAACCAGCCCAAGATGAGAAAGGGCCACATCACGAAGATATGGCCCACAAACGCACCTCGGTTCTTGCAATTGGTGCAGGTATTTTTACTGCCTGAAAGACGTTTTTTTCATGCGGTACTGGTTAATGGCAACTTCGAGCGCATACTGATCAGCAGGAAGCGATGGAAACAGGTCGAGGAACTGCATCTTCCCCTGGTACAGGAAATGCCAACCAACCCGCCCCTGTTGCTGCAGCACCTGCAATGCCTCCTCTAACCGTTGCTTGTTACGCAGTGCACTAGGCGCATGCTTGAGCACATCGTTTTTCATCACGTAGCGTGGCGTACGGGTTTGGCTGAAATTGTGCAACCAAGCGCACAGCAGATTGGCGTCGACGAATGGCTGGGGCAATTCAGCCGGCTTGGCAAAGACAAGGCGATACTCATCCGCATGCCAATAGATCAACCGAGTAGCGCGCTGCAACATGTCCAGGCTGATGACATAGCTATCATTCACCACAATTTCCATGATGGCAGCCAACTTGGCCACATGCCTGCCTGCCTTGGCAGCAAAGTCTTTGATATGCTCGGCAGCACCGCCCGGCATTTGCTGTTGTTCAATGTATTGGCGCACCCCCACGTAAGCCTCCGCAGCCTCAGGACTGAACACCACAACTTTCTTCTGCCTGATAGGTTCACCATCGGGAGCAATGCCCTGTTGCAGCAGTGATGTTACCCGTTCGTGCAACGCGGCAAGGAATTGTGGATCAACATCAACTGGCTGAACGTTGCGCGTCCCAGGTAGCACAAGTGGTTTGCATACCAGCATCCGAGCCATGAAACCGATATCAAGAGCATCATCACCCGTACGCTTGAAGTACTTTTCGAGCTGTCCTGGCTGCAGGGCAAGCACTGCGGTCAACCGAGGATGCTGCACAATAATGGGGTCGGGCTCCCCTTTGCGTTCCATGCTGACCTTTGCGCCATCCAGCATGGAATTTAGCAAAGCCAGCACTTGTGTCACGCGCCCATTGAGGATTGCAGAAGCTTCGTCACTAACCAACGCCGCATTTTGCCAGTAGTTGGCCAGCCCATTCACCAATGCCTCAATCGTTGGGTTCGCATAAGTCAAAATTGGGTGCCGTGGTTTTTTCGGCTTAGCCTGCTGGTGCGCAAGCAAACGATTTTGCACGTCAGTAAGATCAAGCGATTTCGCTACTGCTTTACGCAATGCCTTCTCATACTCAGCGTTAGTTAGCTGCCAAATTTTCAGTTCGGCTTCATAGCTCTTCAGCGCCCCCGCATATTTCAGCTGTAGCGCATTTTCAAACTCAACAACCGCTTTACGCAGCATGTTAAGTGCAGGTGTCTTACCTCCACCACTTTCAACGATTGCCAACACAGCAAGCGACAAGGAACACAATGGACCAGATGGAATCTGAACATTAGCCACACCCTGCACTGCCTCTGCCATCAGACTCAAGGCAAAAGTTCCGATCATAGGCAAAGGAGATTGTGTGTAGCAATGTACTGCATATACTGCATTCTGAACCAAAGCAGGCAATGCGTCATATGGGTATTCTCCTGTCGGCATAGGAGAAGGCGACTGCGTAATCAATGGTATGCTTGAAGGCATAACTGGCGAAAAAATAGCCGGAAGCGAATGCATATTCATGTTCACTTCTCCCCCAGCAATTTGACGACTTGTTCATAAGGCCAAGCGAGCCGACCATTTGGCAACTTGATTGGGGTCGCACCAAAATATGAGCCAGTTTGAGAGTAACGCTTTCGAATAGATTGCGCACGCAGCGTCAAGAAGTTGGCCAACTCTTCGGTGCTCCACAGCTTCTTTACCGCAGATTGCTGATTATTGAATTGCATAATGATGTACTCGCCGATTCTTGTTGAAGAAAATCGCGACTGCCACTGCCGACATCACCGCTGTCATTTGTTGCCGTGATGTGTGTGGCGTCGCTGGAGTGCAGATTAGGGACGGCTCGTCGACGCGGATATTCCTGCGTCGTTCAGCGTCGGGTGCCGTCGTCGAGCGTCGTTCCGTAACGTTTGTCAACGCGCTAGGCATGACGTACAGGCGTACAAACACCGTAAATGCACTGCACGCGGCAGCCACGCAGTACCGGCGAACGGCATGCCAATCAGGCAAGGTGTGAGTAGAAGAGAGAGGAAGCGGAGGCGCCTGGCCGTGGCCATTAGGCACGGATCAGCGTAAGGGTTGGCACGAGATATACGCCACGCGTCCGACGCGACATACGTCGTACAAGGGGTAGGCCGGAGATATAGCCGACTGCGCGTAGGAAGAATGGCACAGGTAGTAATCGTACGATCACTACCCACGAGCCCAATGGGAAGACTTACAAATTATGCTTTTTTTTGAAGCGTCGAATTCGCGCCCCCAGAGAATCCATGTTAATCCCGCGCTTGGTGAAATTGCCATCGGTATAATTGATTTTTTTATTGTCATTGTCTAAGCCGGTAAATGGGGACCGCTCTTCCAGCGCCCACTCCTTCAACTTATCAAAGATCACGGCTGGTTGATAACTTCCGGTTTCCTCAATGGCTTCACGGATACGCACACTAAGAATATCTACTTTTTCCATTTCAAAGCGTACGGTAGTTTTTTTCGTAGCAATGCCGCCATCCACACCACTCGCAGCACTGAGACCCGCAAGGTCTCCGGCTATCTGCGCTTGTTTATATGGCAGCGAACAATCACCTTGTGCGCCATTCGATAGCGGCATATCAGACTGCAAATTCGCAATGAGTATCTGATTCGTTTGAAGTAACTTATTGATCAACTCATGGTCAACACCAGGCTGTTGCAATGAATCATCGCAAACGGTTTCACTCCCCAAAATGTACAGCGGAGGATCATCCACCTCTACACCTACAAGAGGGTTCATCATTTTTCGCACAGCAAAAAACTCATCCAGCTGCTGACGCGAAAAGCCAACATCACTTAGAAAACGAATATTTTCGCTATTTTTACTTGGCAAAAGCGGATCTGGAAATGGTTTCTCACCAAGCCTCGCTAGTCGATACGCATCGTCAAAATTTTTTGCAACATCTCCTAAAGTAGAAATTATTTTAGCCATTACTGCATCACTAATCAAAGCTTGCCCTGAACTCCTAGTGTCGTAACAACGTATATTCCCTTGTGCATTATGAAATAATGCGTGCAATTTGGATGCAGCCTCCGATCGGCAGAAGTACAGCGCGAACTGCTTGCGGCTCAGACCGTTCAGAAAACGATTAATACCTACATTGAACTTGTCGCCCTCTTCGCTGTTAAACACATGCGTGTTGGCTTGCAGAGCTTGCATGGCGCCTTCCCATCCAGTCGGAAGAGCGATTTGCTTTGCCACCGCGTTCAACACCTGCAAAGCTGAGATAAAGGTTTCCATATTGTCCTGTGACACTAACTGATCGGAGGTGAACAAGTTACGCTGTCAGACAGATAGTACTGGCTGACGGTCCAGGGCAAAAGTTGGCGGAAGCACCATCCGACTGCGGAATGCCATCAATTTGTCGAGCACGAAGCAGGGGCACATGACGTTCAACCACTAGGCTTGAGCATACTGACGCAAAGCGCTCGACCAATGAGCCATGGCACACGTAACTTTTAGGGAGATTCTGTCCACATGCTTCGTTTACAGCAAGTCCCATAGAGGAATCCAAACAAGGGCATAGACATGAAGTGGTCAGGCCAGTCAGATCGGTCAGGGACTCGCAACACGAAATCTCAGACCAATCCATTGGAGGGGGGCCGAAGATAAAGAAGTGCAGCGGAATCGGCACAGAACAAGACGGGAGGGGGAGTGTAACCCGGCATTGCGTTGATCCAGCTGGAGTGACGCTGACCAAATTCGCTTACATAGCGGTTACACGGCAGCAGAAAAGCAAAAGGCCAATCTCGAAAGATTGGCCTAAGTGCTTGATATATTTGGTTGCGGGGGCAGGATTCGAACCTACGACCTTCGGGTTATGAGCCCGACGAGCTACCAGACTGCTCCACCCCGCGTCAGAGAGAACACATCATAGCCAACCATCAGTTTGGCGTCAAGCGTTTTATGTGGACCAATCCACAAAATTCCAATGCCATGTTGCCAGAATCACCAAGCCGAAAGCGATACGGTACCAGGCGAACACCTCGAAACTGTGTTTGCCGACAAAGCTGACCAGGGTACGCACTGCCAGCAGGGCACTGAGAAAGGCCGCCACGAAGCCGATGGCAAACATCGGCAGCTCTGCCAGCGACAGCAGGTCGCGATGCTTGTAGAGGTCGTACACCGTGGCGGCAAACATGGTGGGCACCGCCAGAAAGAACGAGAACTCGGCGGCCACCTTGCGATCCAGCCCGAAGAACATGCCGCCGATGATGGTGGCCCCGGAGCGCGAGGTGCCGGGAATCATCGCCAGCACCTGTGCGCAGCCGATCTTCAGCGCATCGCGCCAGGCAATGGCATCGACATCATGCACCGTTACCACGTGCCGGCGCCGCTCGGCATACAGAATCACCAGCCCGCCGACAATCAGCGCCGCCGCCACGCTGACGGGGTTGAACAGGTAGTGCTTGATCTGCTTGATGAACAGCAGGCCGATCACCGCCGCCGGCAGGAAGGCCAGCAACAGGTTGGCCGCAAAGCGCTGCGCGCCGGCATCGCTGCCCAGCCCCTTCGCCACCGCCAGGAAACGTTCGCGATACAACACCAGCACCGCCAGGATGGCGCCGAACTGGATCGCGATCTCGAATACCTTGCCGGCATTCTGAAAGCCGATCAGGTCGCCCACCACGATCAGATGGCCGGTACTGGATACCGGCAGAAACTCGGTGAGGCCCTCGACAATGCCCAGCAGCAATGCCTGGGCAAGCAGCAGTGTGTCCATATCCGCTCCATAAAAATTCAGGCCGCACTTGGCGGCCTGAACAACAACGGGCTGGCAGCGCTTACTTGCCGCTGCGCGCTTTCACGATCAGCTCATCCACCACCTTCAGCAACTGCGCCGGCTCGGCAGCCACGGTAGCGTACTTGCCGGCCACCACGATGGTGGGCGTGCCCTGGATGGCGTAGTCGCGGGTGATCTGGGTGGAGCGGGCCACCTGCGCGTTCACGCCAAACGACTTGTACGCCTGCATGAACGCCTTGGTGTTCACGCCCGGCTGGGTCGCCAGCCACTTGGTGGTAGCGGCTTCGTCAGTCAGATCCACGTGCTGCTGCACCATGGCGGTAATGGCCGGGCCGTGCAGGCGCTCCAGTGTGTTGGTTACCTTGAAGGTGGCGAACAGGCGTGCCAGCGGTTCCATCTGCTTGCCCCACACGATCTGCTCGCGGCGGAAGCTCACATCCTTGGCCAGTTTCTTGGACCACGGCGTAATGAAGGGCTCAAGGTGGAAACAGTGAACGCAGTGGTAGGAGAAGAACTCGATCACCTCTACCTTGCCCGGCGTGCTAACCGGCTGCGGGGTAGCCAGTACGACATAATCCTTGCCTTCCACAATGGCGGCATTGGCCAGACCACTCACCATCATCAGCACTGCAAACAGCCATTTCTTCATGGTTTTCTTTCGTTACCTTACTTTACAGGGAGTTTCACGATGGAGACTTCGATGCCTTCCTGCCGCAAGCGGGCACGCATGGCATCCATATCTTCCTGGCGCTCGAACGGCCCGATGCGCACACGGTGCAGCAGGCCCTTGTCCGCCATGTTCAGCGATTGAATCTTGGCTTCCACCCCCATCAGGGCGAGGCGTGCCTTCATATTGTCAGCATCGCTTTCCGACTGGAAAGCCCCGGCCTGCAGGAAAAAGCGCTGGCTGGCCGCATTGGAGCCGGAAGCCGTGTCCGCAGTTCCCTTGTCGGTGCTGGGCACCGCTTCCTGTTGCCCCGGCAGGATCTTGTAGAAGTCGAAACGCTGGCCATCGACATCCGCCGGCGCCTGGGTGGTCTTGCCAGCCGTGGCCGGTTTGCCGTTGACGGCGGGGGCCGAGGCAGGCTGCGGGTTGGCCGCGGGGCTTGCAGGGTTGGTTGCTGGCTTGGCCGGTGGGGTGGCGGTTGACAGCTTGGCGCCCGGCTCCAGCAGCTCGGCCTCGGGCACTGAAGCCGTCTGCTTGCCCTGCAGGCGCTCCATATTGGTGAACGGCGTCGCCGAGCGGCTCAGGTACATCGACACGCCGATGGCAATGCCCACGCCGACGATCAGGCCCACCAGGATGCCTGCCATCATGCCGCCACCGCCGCCCTTGCGGGAACCGGTAGAACTGCGGCTGCTGCGCGTATTTTTATGATCTTTATTACTCATGAGACCCACTGATTCGAGCCACTGCGACTCTGTCATTCATTACTGCCGAACCCGGCCAGCCCGCGGCGGAATTGCACCGCCTGCAGCAGGTGTGTCCGACTCAGCACGTTTTCTTACTGCAAATCCGCCAGGGTACGCGCCACCCGCAATACGCGGTGGTACGCCCTGGCAGACAATGCCAGTTTTTCCAGCAACAGGTTGAGATTATCGCGTTCCCCCTGCGACAACGCACATACCTCGTCCAGCTCGGCCACGCTCAAGCCGGCATTCGGCTTGCCCTGGCGCTGCCACTGCCGTTCGCGGGCACGGTGTACCCGCTGGCGGACATCGGCGCTGCGCTCCCCTGCCGGCAGCTGCTGCAACTCCGCCAGTGGCAAACTGCCCACCTCCACCATTAAATCAAAACGATCCAGCAATGGGCCAGATATTTTAGCGCGATATCGCAGCACTTGTTCAGGCGTGCAGCGGCAAGGCTTGCGGGGATGCCCCAGATAACCACACGGGCAGGGATTCATGGCGGCGAGCAACTGGAAGCGCGCCGGAAACGTCACCTGCCGTGCGGCGCGAGAGATATGGATTTCCCCGGTCTCCAGTGGTTCCCGTAATACCTCCAGCACTTTGCGGTCGAACTCCGGCAATTCGTCCAGAAACAGCACGCCGTGATGCGCCAGGGTGATTTCCCCCGGGCGGGGGTCGGAACCGCCACCCACCAGGGCGACAGCGGAAGCGGTGTGGTGCGGATGACGAAACGGGCGCCGCCCCCAGTTGGCCGCATCGAAACCGGCCACCGTCAGCGACAACGCCGCGGCGCTTTGCAGCGCTTCCTCGGTTGCCATGGCTGGCAGCAAGCCCGGCAGGCGCGCCGCCAGCATGGATTTGCCGGTGCCGGGCGGCCCCTGCATCAGCAGGCTATGCCCGCCAGCGGCGGCAATCTCCAGTGCCAGCTTGGCGGCGCCCTGACCACGCACATCGCTCAGGTCAGGATAATCGGTCATTAGCGCACCGGCGGCCTGCTCGGCGTTACAGCGCGACAACGCTGCCAGGCCGGCCAGGTGGGCGCAGACTTCCGACAAGGTGCTTGCACCGTAGATTTCCACCCCCGGCACCAGTGCCGCTTCCTGCGCACTGGATGCCGGCAGAATGAACTTGCGCCCGCTGCCTCTGGCCGCCGCCACCATGGCCAGCGCGCCACGGATGGGGCGCAGTTCGCCACTCAGCGCCAGCTCACCAGCGAATTCGTAAGCGGGCAGCTGCTCCGCCGGTACCTGCCCGGCGGCAGCCAGCAGGGCGATGGCGATCGGCAGGTCGAAACGGCCGGATTCCTTGGGTAAATCGGCCGGCGCCAGGTTCACCGTGATCCGGCGTGCCGGAAACTCAAAACCGGATTGCTGCAAGGCGGCACGTACCCGCTCGCGGCTTTCCTTTACCTCGATATCCGGCAGCCCCACCAGGGTGAATGCCGGCAGGCCGTTGGCCAGATGCGCTTCGACCGCCACCTCCAGCGCTTGCACACCGGCCAGCGCCCGGCTGAGGCAGACGGCGAAGCTCATGCTCAGTCGTGCTGGGCCGGGTCGTTGTCTGCAGCGGCCTCAACGGCAGGTGCCGGGTTGAGCTGCGCTTCCAGTTGCGCCAGACGGGACTCCATGGCGGTCAGCTGGGCACGGGTCTGTGCCAGCACTTCCTGCTGGATATCGAATTCCTCGCGGGTTACCAGATCCATGCGGCTGAAAGTGGCTGCCATCATGGCCTTGATGTTCTTTTCCAGGTCCTTGGCCGGGCTGGCGGCGATGGTTTCGCTGATCTTGTTGCTGATTTCGTCAAACAGTTTCTGGCTGAACATGGCGCGACCTTGACTTTGTCATGATGATGGTCTTTGAGTTTAGCAAAAACCCCTTCCGACTGCACAAACCACCCATGCACCATTCCGGCGCAGCGCGGGCCACCGGCTTGGTGCATCGGCTTCGCAAAAGCCAGCAGCTTGCACCAAAAAACACTAGCCAATTGAAAATTAAAGAAAATTCAAACTGGCACGGTTCGTGCATTGGCTGACCTGTCTCTCCAACCATGCGCCATCAGGCATCTATCTCAAGGAGTCGCCATGAAACTGGTCAGTGCCATTATCAAGCCGTTCAAGCTTGACGAAGTGCGGGAAGCGCTTTCCGCCATCGGTGTTCAAGGGATTACCGTTACCGAGGTGAAAGGCTTTGGTCGTCAAAAGGGTCATACCGAGCTCTATCGCGGCGCCGAATACGTGGTGGACTTTCTGCCCAAGGTAAAGCTTGAAATCGCCATTGCCAACGAGCTGCTGGACCAGGTGGTGGAAGCCATCGAAAGCGCAGCCCGCACCGGCAAGATCGGCGACGGCAAGATTTTCGTCTTCGATGTGGAACAGGTGGTCCGCATCCGTACCGGTGAAACCGGTGCCGATGCCGTCTGAGCGCCAACAATAACAATGCGATAGAGAGGGAACCGAACATGAAAAAGCAATTGCTTGCCGCCGCCAGCCTGCCCTGGCTGCTGACCGCACTGCCGGCACTGGCCGACAATACCGCCCCGACCCTGGTTGCGGCCAACACCATCAGCGCCGGCGACACCGCCTGGATGCTGACTTCCACCGCGCTGGTGCTGTTCATGACCATTCCGGGCCTGGCGCTGTTCTACGGCGGCATGGTACGCAAGAAGAACGTGCTGGCCACGCTGATGCAAAGCTTCGCCATCTGTGCCGCCATCACCGTACTGTGGGCCGTGGTGGGCTACAGCCTGACCTTCATGCCCGGCAACAGCCTGATCGGTGGTCTGGATCGCCTGTTCCTTGATGGCATGCTGTACCTGAAGGATGCCGGCAAGCTGACCGTGCACCCGCTGGCGACGACCATCCCGGAAGGGGTGTTCATGATGTTCCAGATGACCTTCGCCATCATCACCCCGGCACTGATCGCCGGTGCCTTTGCCGAACGCATGAAGTTCTCCTCCATGCTGGTATTCATGGTGCTGTGGTCGCTGGCGGTGTATGTGCCGGTAGCCCACTGGGTATGGGCACCGGGCGGCTGGATGGGCGACAAGGGCGTGCTGGACTTCGCCGGCGGTACCGTGGTGCACATCAACGCCGGTGTGGCAGGCCTGATCTGCGCCCTGGTGCTGGGCAAGCGCGTGGGCTTCGGCAAGGAAGCGATGCCGCCGCACAACCTGGTGCTGACCCTGATCGGCGGCTCCATGCTGTGGGTGGGCTGGTTCGGCTTCAACGCCGGCTCTGCCGCCGCTGCTGACGGCCGTGCCGCCATGGCCATGGTAACCACCCAGGTAGCTACCGGTATTGCCGCGCTGGGCTGGATGGCTGCGGAATGGATCGCCAAGGGCAAACCGTCCGTACTCGGCATCGTGTCCGGTGCCGTAGCCGGCCTGGTGGCCATCACCCCGGCTGCCGGTTTCGTCGATCCGAAGGGCGCGCTGGCCATCGGCCTGATCGCCGGTGTGGTGTGCTACTGGAGCGCCACCAGCCTCAAGCACATGCTGGGCTATGACGATTCGCTGGATGCCTTCGGCGTACACGGCGTGGGCGGTATCATCGGCGCACTGCTGACCGGCGTGTTCGCAGTCAAGAACATCGGCGGCGTGGAAGGCAGCCTGTCCACCCAGGCACTCGGTGTCGGCGTTACCGCGGTGTACTGCGCCACCGTCACTTTCGTGCTGCTGAAGGCCGTAGACGCCATCATGGGTCTGCGTGTCAGCGAGGAAGAAGAACGCGAAGGCCTGGACGTGGTGCTGCACGGCGAACGCATCGAGTAAACCTGCCTTGCGGCCAACTACAGGTTGGCCGCAGCAAAACAAAACCCCCGCGATGCGGGGGTTTTGTTTTGCTGCGGGACGTCAGCGCCGGCCAGGAAAGGTAATCACCTTTGCGCCCTTGCTCTCTTCCACCGGCTCGGCCGCCACAGGTGCGACAGCCTCTGCCGGACGCGCCGGCGGCTCTGCACGCTTGGGCAGCGCTTCCAGTTCGAAGCCCATGCCCTCGCCGGATTCACGGGCAAAGATCGACAGCACATTACCTATCGGAATCCAGATCTCGCGCGACACCCCGCCGAAGCGGGCAGAAAACGACAGCCACTCGTTGTCGATCTGCAGCCCCTGGGTGGCGCCATAGCCGACGTTCAGCACGATTTCGTTATTTTTCACATACTCCATCGGTACCTGCACGTTTTCGTCGACCCACACCACGATATAGGGCGTCTGCCCCTGGTCGGTACACCACTGGTGAAGGGCGCGGATGAGATACGGTCTGGTGCTGACAGTCATGGCCGCTCCTTACTTGCGCATGGCCTTCTCGGCCGGGGTCAGCGAGTCGATGAAGGACTGGCGCTGGAACAGGCGCTCGGCATACTTCAGGATCGGTGCGGCATTCTTGCCCAGGTCGATGCTGTAGTGCTCCAGGCGCCACATCAGCGGGGCGATGGCCACATCGATCATGGAGAACTCTTCACCCAGCATGAACTTCTGCTTGGAGAAGATCGGCGCGATGGTTACCAGGCCGTCGCGGATGGCATCGCGCGCCTTGCTGGCTTCCTTGCCGGTAGCGCCGGCTTCCATCGTCTTCACGTGCGCAAACAGTTCCTGCTCGAAGCGGAACAGGAACAGGCGGGCACGGGCGCGCATCACCGGGTCGGCAGGCATCAGCTGCGGGTGCGGGAAACGCTCATCGATGTATTCGTTGATGATGTTGGATTCGTGCAGGATCAGGTCGCGCTCCACCAGCACCGGTACCTCGTTGTACGGGTTCATCACGGCGAGGTCTTCCGGCTTGTTCAGCACGTCCACATCGATAATCTCGAAATCCATGCCTTTTTCGTACAACACGATGCGGCAACGCTGGCTGAACGGGCAAGTGGTTCCGGAATAAAGAGTCATCATGGCGAACGGATTTCCTTCTTTTGGCGACAATTGATGAAATAACAGGCAATTTTAGCACTTTTGCCGTGGCAATAGCCAATAAAATTGCATAAGTCAATGATTATAAAAAGAAAAAGCGGAGCAATCGCTCCGCTTTGTACCGGCCTGCAACAGCAGGTTTAGTGCACGTCTTCCCAGTAGGCTTTCTTCAGGAAGTAGGCAAACGGCAACAGCAACAGCAACAGGTACATCAGTACCACGTAACCCACCTGCTGACGTTTTACCTGTGCCGGCTCGGACACATACACCAGGAAGTTGGTCAGGTCGGCCATGCGCTTGTCGAACTCGACAGTGTTGGCCTTGCCGTTTTCCAGCTTGGTCAGGGTACCGGCCTTCACCAGTTCCAGCTTGTGCTCTTCCTGGCCATCGGCGCCCTTCTCGGTTTTCAGCACCTGCTCGCCCTGCCACTGCCACAGGATGTGCGGCATGCCCACCTTGTCGAACACCATGTTGTTCCAGCCGGTCGGACGGGTGTCGTCACGGTAGAAGCCACGCAGGTAGCCGTACAGGTAGTCGGCGCCGCGGGAGCGGGCGATGATGGACAGGTCCGGCGGTGTTGCACCGAACCAGGCCTTGGCGTCCTTCTTGTCCATCGCCACGTTCATCTGGTCACCGATCTTGTCGGTAGCGAACATCAGGTTGTTCTTGATCTGCTCTTCGGACAGCCCGATGTCGGTCAGACGGTTGTAGCGCATGGCGCTGGCCGAGTGGCAGGACAGACAGTAGTTGACGAAAATCTGCGCACCACGTTGCAGGCTTTCGGTGTCCTGCACGTTGATCGGCGCCTTCTCCAGGGCCGGGCCTTCCGATGCCATGGCAGCGGAAACCGGCAGCAAGAGGGCAGCGGCAGCAATCAGTTGACGGATAGTCTTGTTCATTTTGCCCCCTCTATCAGATGAATTTGGCAAACAGCGTGGCTGCCACCACGGTCACGACCACCAGCACCAGGAAGCGCATCTGGCGCGCCGGGGTGCTGTCGGTTACGCGGGTCGGCACCGGGGTGCTGCCCACGTCGTTCTTGGTGTAGAACGGCATGCCCAGGAAGAAGGCGAAGTAGATGGCAGAGAACACCTGTGCCACCAGGGTACGCAGGTTGGTGGACGGCGCCGCCCCCAGGATACCCAGACCAATGAAGGCGATGATGAACAGCACCAGCATGAACTTGAACTTGGGACCACGGTAACGGATCGACTTCACCGGCGACTTGTCCAGCCACGGCAGGAAAGCAATCAGCACCACGGCGGCACCCATGGCCAGCACACCCCATACCTGGGTACCGGCAAAGGACGGAATGGCGCGCAGGATGGCGTAGAACGGGGTGAAGTACCAAACCGGTGCAATGTGCGGCGGGGTCTTCAGCGGGTCAGCCTGGTCGAAGTTCGGGTGCTCCAGGAAGAAGCCGCCCATTTCCGGCGCAAAGAACACGATGGCGGAGAACACGATCAGGAACACGGCCACACCCAGCACATCCTTCACGGTGTAGTACGGGTGGAACGGGATGCCGTCCAGCGGCTTGCCGTCCTCGCCCTTCAGCTTCTTGATTTCCACGCCGTCCGGGTTGTTGGAACCCACTTCGTGCAGTGCGATCAGGTGAGCCACCACCAGTGCCAGCAGGATCAGCGGAATGGCGATCACGTGCAGCGCGAAGAAGCGGTTGAGGGTGGCATCGCCAACGACGAAGTCGCCGCGGATGAACACCGACAGGTCCGGGCCGATGACCGGAATGGAAGAGAACAGGTTCACGATCACCTGCGCGCCCCAGAACGACATCTGCCCCCACGGCAGCAGGTAGCCCATGAAGGCTTCGGCCATCAGGCACAGGAAGATCAGCGTGCCGAAGATCCACACCAGCTCACGCGGCTGCTTGTAGGAGCCGTAGATCAGGCCGCGGAACATATGCAGGTACACCACCACGAAGAACATGGAGGCGCCGGTGGAGTGCATGTAGCGGATGATCCAGCCGCCCGCCACGTCGCGCATGATGTATTCGACCGAGGCGAACGCCACCGGGATGCCCGCAGCGTTCAGCGAGGCATCCGGTTTGTAGTTCATGGTCAGGAAGATACCGGTAACGATCTGGATCACCAGCACCAGCATGGCCAGCGAACCGAAGAAGTACCAGAAGTTGAAGTTCTTGGGTGCGTAATACTCGGTGACGTGCTCCTTCATCATCGAAGACAGCGGGAAGCGATCGTCTACCCAGTTCAGCAGTTTTTGCCCTTTGCTCATGGTCTCGCCCTCGCTTATTTGTCTTCGCCGATCAACAGACGGTTGTCAGCCAGATATTTGTGCGGCGGAATTACCAGGTTCTTCGGTGCCGGCACGCCACTGAATACGCGGGCAGCCAGGTCAAACTTGGAACCGTGGCACGGACAGTAGAAGCCACCTACCCATTTCGGGCCCAGGTCGGCCGGGGCGAGGTCGGGACGGTAAGTCGGGGAACAGCCCAGGTGGGTACAGATGCCCACTGCAACCAGCAGGCCGGGCTTGATGGAGCGATGCTTGTTCTTGCAGTACTCCGGTTGCTCGGAAGCTTCGGAGTTCGGGTCAACCAGGTCCGGCTCGACAGAAGCCAGGTTCTTCAGCTGCTCCGGCGTACGGCTTAGCAGCCATACCGGTTTGCCACGCCATTCAACGTTGATCTTCTGGCCCGGCTCCAGCTTGCTGATATCAACTTCGACCGGCGCACCTGCCGCCTTGGCGCGCTCGGACGGCGCAAAACTCATCAAAAACGGCACGGCCACACCGGCCGCCGCTACACCACCAACCGCGCTGGTGGCCACCGTCAGGAAACGACGGCGCCCCGCATCAACGTGTTGTTCACTCATTACAGTCATCCTCAAACGTGGAAACCGAGCTCTAAACTTGAAACTTTACGATTCTACCCGAATACAACTTGCAACTTGAAGCGCATAAGCAACAAATTGCCTTAATGCCAGTGGGGGCATGTTGTTAAACCGGATTGAACAGATCGACAAAGCTAACCTGCAGTGCATGTTCCGCAGCTAGCCACTCACCCAAGGCTTTTACACCATATCGCTCGGTCGCATGATGACCTGCCGCAATAAATGTAACGCCGTACTCTTGCGCCAGGTGATGATTCTGTTCCGAGACCTCTCCGGTCAGAAACGCATCCCCCCCCATCGCAATCGCCTGTTCAAAGTAACCCTGGGCACCGCCAGTGCACCAGGCAAGCCGTCGCAATTTGCGATCGGCCGGCCCCAGCACCAGGGGCTCCCGCTCAAGTCTCATCGAAAGCTGAGTTGCAAACGCCGCCACCTCCATTTCTTGTGACAACTGCCCCTGCCACAACAGCGGCTCGTCTGCCGACGGCGCCGCATCCACAATCCCCAACAGCCTGCCCAGTTGGGCGTTATTGCCCAGCTCCGGGTGCGCATCCAGTGGCAAGTGATAGGCCAGCAAGCTGATGTCACTTTGCAACAGCGTGGCGATACGCTGCCGCTTGATGCCGGTAATCGCCGCCGACTCACTTTTCCAGAAATAGCCGTGATGCACCAGGATGGCGTCCGCCTTCAAGCGTACCGCCTCATCCAGCAAAGCCTGCGAAGCAGTCACCCCGGCCACCACGTGACGCACCTGGCTGCGCCCTTCCACCTGCAGCCCGTTGGGGGCGTAGTCCTTGAAGCGCCAGGGCTCCAGCTTCTGGTTAAGAATAGCTACCAGCTGCTGCAATTCCATAGCTCGCTCTCCTTGAATCATCTTGCACCCATTGTGCCAGAGCCACCACAACAATGCGGCCAACCCTGCAAAAGGTTGGCCGCAAAGAAAAACCCCGCAGCAAGCTGCGGGGTTTTTTGCTCGGTGAGGGAGCAGGCAGATTACATCATGCCGCCCATGCCACCCATGCCGCCCATGTCCGGCATGGCCGCGGCCGGCTTGTCTTCCGGCAGCTCGGCGATCATGCAGTCGGTGGTCAGCATCAGGCCGGCTACGGATGCAGCGTGCTGCAGCGCGGAGCGGGTTACCTTGGCCGGATCCAGCACGCCCATTTCGATCATGTCGCCGTATTCGCCGCTGGCAGCGTTGTAACCGAAGTTACCTTTGCCTTCCAGCACCTTGTTCACCACCACGGACGGCTCGTCGCCGGCGTTCTGCACGATCTGGCGCAGCGGCGCTTCGATCGCCTTCAGGACGATCTTCACACCGGCAGCCTGGTCGGCGTTGATGGTTTCAACAGCATCAACGGCAGCGCGAGCGCGCAGCAGGGCAACGCCACCGCCAGGTACCACGCCTTCTTCAACGGCAGCGCGGGTAGCGTGCAGCGCGTCTTCAACGCGAGCCTTCTTCTCTTTCATTTCCACTTCGGTGGCAGCGCCAACCTTGATCACGGCAACGCCGCCAGCCAGCTTGGCTACGCGCTCTTGCAGTTTTTCACGGTCGTAGTCGGAAGTAGCGGCTTCGATCTGCTGACGCACTTCGGTCACGCGAGCCTGGATGGCAGCAACGTCGCCGGCGCCGTCGATGATGGTGGAGTTTTCCTTGCCCACTTCAACGCGCTTGGCTTGGCCCAGCATTTCCAGGGTAACTTTTTCCAGGGTCAGGCCAACTTCTTCAGCGATAACGGTACCGCCGGTCAGCACAGCGATATCCTGCAGCATGGCCTTGCGACGATCGCCAAAGCCCGGAGCCTTGACAGCAACAACCTTCAGGATGCCGCGGATGGTGTTCACCACCAGGGTAGCCAGCGCTTCGCCTTCAACATCTTCGGCGATGATCAGCAGCGGACGACCGGACTTGGCCACTTGCTCCAGTACCGGCAGCAGGTCGCGGATGTTGGAGATCTTCTTGTCGAACAGCAGGATGAACGGATTGTCCAGTGCGGCAATCTGCTTTTCCGGGTTGTTGATGAAGTACGGGGACAGGTAGCCGCGGTCGAACTGCATGCCTTCCACTACGTCCAGCTCGTTGTGCAGGCTCTTGCCATCTTCAACGGTGATCACGCCTTCCTTGCCCACTTTTTCCATGGCGTTGGCGATGATTTCACCGATATCGGAATCGGAGTTGGCGGAGATGGAGCCAACCTGGGCGATTTCCTTGGTGGTAGCGCACGGCTTGGCGATCTTGGCGATCTCGCCCACCAGGGCAACCACGGCCTTGTCGATGCCGCGCTTCAGATCCATCGGGTTCATGCCGGCGGTAACGAACTTCATGCCTTCGTGCACGATGGCCTGAGCCAGCACGGTAGCGGTGGTGGTACCGTCACCGGCCACGTCGGAAGTCTTGGAAGCCACTTCCTTCACCATCTGCGCGCCCATGTTCTCGAACTTGTCCTTCAGTTCAATTTCCTTGGCAACGGAAACACCATCCTTGGTGATGGTCGGTGCGCCGAAGGAGCGATCCAGTACCACGTTGCGGCCTTTCGGGCCCAGAGTCACTTTAACGGCATCAGCCAGAATGTTGACACCCACTACCATCTTGGCGCGGGCGGAATCACCAAAGCGTACGTCTTTAGCAGCCATTCTCATTAATCTCCAGAATCTGTATTAAACGGTTGTAATGGGTCGGATTACTCGACGATGCCCATTACGTCTTCTTCACGCATTACCAGCAGCTCCTCGCCGTCAACCTTTACGGTCTGGCCGGAGTACTTGCCGAACAGCACCTTGTCGCCTACCTTCAGCTCCAGGGCACGGCGCTCGCCGTTTTCCAGGATCTTGCCGTGGCCCACGGCCACAACTTCGCCCATGTCCGGCTTCTCGGCAGCAGCGCCCGGCAGAACGATGCCGGAAGCAGTCTTCTCTTCAGCTTCAAGGCGCTTGATAACAACACGGTCGTGCAGAGGGCGGATTGCCATTGATCTCTCCTGATGAATCAGTAGCTATGTAAACGATGATCTAGCTTGTGGGTGGGCAGGGATGCATCGATTAGCACTCCCTGCTTGCGAGTGCTAATCATATGGGAGGGGACACCGGCTTTCAAGGGGCACTCTACAACTTACCTCCCTCCTCCAGACATGCTACGGCGTATGGCATAATGAGCTCTTGCCAGCCGTGTATTCTCCATCGAAGAAATTTCGCGCCATGAAGCCCACCTCTCTACCACCACAGTTCCACCTCATACCACATCGCTCACATGCTCACCTTAGTCACGCCACACCAAAGAAAGTAGAAAGGCTTGAAACACAAACGGCACGTGGAGAGAAATCATGATCCTTGTAACAGGCGGTGCAGGCTACATTGGTACTCACACATGTGTACAACTACTGGAGGCCGGCTACGATGTACTAGTGTTGGACAACTTCTCGAACAGCACACCGGAAGCGCTAAGGCGGGTAGAGCTGATTACCGGACGCCAAGTACACCTCATGGAGGGTGATCTGCTCAACCCGCAACTACTGGATCTGGTATTTCAATCCCCGATCAAGGCAGTCATCCATTTTGCAGGACTCAAGGCAGTTGGTGAGTCTGTAGAACAGCCACTCGCCTATTACAATAACAATGTTGCTGCCACACTCATGTTGCTGCAGACAATGCAACAACATGGCGTAAAGAACCTAGTGTTTTCATCCAGCGCTACCGTATACGGCGAGCCTGCAAGTGTCCCCATACGCGAAGACTTTCCCTTATCTGCAACCAACCCGTACGGCCGCAGCAAGTTAATGGTTGAAGATATACTGCGTGACCTTGCCCACGCTAGTCCCGAATGGAATATCGCAATACTGCGCTATTTCAACCCAGTAGGTGCACATGTAAGTGGAATGATTGGGGAGGATCCCAATAGCACTCCAAACAATCTACTGCCTTTTATCAGTCAGGTTGCCATTGGCAGGCAGGCAAGTCTCAATGTGTTCGGCGCCGACTATACTACACCTGATGGAACAGGCATAAGGGACTACATCCACGTAGTTGACTTGGCAGAGGGTCACCTCAAGGCCCTGCAAGCTTTGCAAGACAAAGGAGGGATAATTACTGTCAACCTAGGAACTGGCAAAGGCTATTCGGTACTCGACGTGGTAAAGACCTTTGAAGCAGTAAGTGGCAAAACAGTACCGTATGAAATTGTACCCCGTCGTCCCGGCGACGTCGCAGCGGCATGGGCAGATCCCTCTGGGGCATATGAAATACTAGGTTGGTACGCACAGAGAACTCTCCAAGAAATGTGTGAAGATGCATGGCGTTGGCAATGTCAGAATCCTATCGGTTACTCTTAAATTTTATTTATGAGCCCCCAGCAATATGACAATTGATACCACACTACGCTCGTCGAAACAGGAACAGGGACATTGCCTCTCTTGACCGGCCCCAATGTCACTGATTCGAATCAGTCCATTACCAAGAGAATTTGTCACGGAAAACGGAAAATTTCGCAGACAAGAAATAAATATCCAACCTCACGGCATAAAATGGAATAGGCATGCTCAAAAAAATACTCATTGCTTTTGGCACACGACCTGAAGCCATTAAAATGGCCCCACTGATCCGCACTCTAAAAAAAGACCCACGCTTTGAAATTAAAGTTTGTGTAACTGCACAACATCGCCAAATGCTCGATCAAGCTTTAGAGCTATTTCAGATTCGGCCAGACTTTGATTTAAATATCATGCAACCGGGCCAGGATCTAACCGATATAACCAATTGTGTCCTACAAGGTATGAAGGGTGTTTTAACACAATGGCGACCGCATATTGTTCTGGTCCATGGCGATACTTCGACCACCATGGCAGTAAGCCTTGCCGCATATTACCAGCAGATTGCCGTAGGACATGTAGAAGCAGGCCTGCGAACAGGGGAAATTTACTCTCCCTGGCCAGAAGAAATGAATAGAAAAATTGCCAGCTGCATCAGCACACTTCATTTCGCACCAACAGAAACAGCCAAGAATAATTTACTTAAAGAAAATATTAAGCCATCATCTATTCACGTCACAGGCAACACGGTGATAGATGCATTGCTTGATGTAGATAGCGTCGTTCGAAATGATAAAAAAATCAACCAACTCCTCACAAAGCAATTTTCGTTTCTTGACCCTCAAAAAAAACTCATACTAGTCACCGGGCATCGTCGAGAAAATTTCGGGGAAGGATTCGATAAAATATGTAAAGCACTTTCCACAATAGCAAAAAGAGCTGACATACAGATTTTATATCCAGTCCACTTGAACCCAAACGTTCAAAATCCAGTAAAAAAAACATTGGGAGCCCAATCAAATATCCACTTGATTGAGCCACAAGATTATTTACCATTCGTGTATCTTATGGGTCGAAGCTATTTAATTTTAACTGATAGCGGCGGCATTCAAGAGGAGGCTCCAGCATTAGGCAAACCCGTCCTTGTGATGCGAGAAACTACTGAGCGTCCAGAGGCGGTTGCTGCAGGGACTGTCAAGCTAGTCGGGACCGAGCCTGAATTAATTTTACACGAAGCAATTAGGCTTATTGATAGTCCCGTTGCATATACAGAAATGTCTCGTGCACACAACCCGTATGGCGATGGGAAAAGCTCTCTTTACATTAGAGATATCTTAGTGAAAACACAACTTGAATGACGCTGAAATCTCACCCATGACTATCACCATCCTCACACCAACATTCAACGATGAAGTTCATTTATCTTCACTAATACATTCTGTTCTATCACAAGACTACACCGAATGGCAGTGGATCATCATCAATGACGGCTCAACAGATAATACGCATTTCCGATTAAATAAATTAGCGGACTCACGCATAAAGGTCATCCACCAGAGTAATACTGATCAACTTAATGCCCTGCTTGCTGCCGTACCATTTATTATGGGTGAATTTATTTGTTTAATGCACTCAGATGATTACTTTGTCAGCAACACAACACTGCGAGAAGTGGCTGACAGGCTACATCACCTGAAGTGCGACGGAGTATATGCCGATTATAAATTAATAGATAAAAATGGTAACGACAGCGGATTCTTACATGTGCCAACGCAATTAAACACAAAAATTTCTCGAAAAATTATGATAGGAATGGGAGGAAATCCAATAGGCGACCCATTCTTTGTGCGGCGCAATGCATTTTTTAGCCATGTATTACCAAACTATATAAAACAAAACACCATTTATTATCTAAATTATTTTAACTTGAAACCGCTATATTTACAGAAAATTGAGCCTTGGTACTGTTATCGAGTTTTTGATGAAAATTACATTCACTCAGACATCGGCAAATTTGTTGCACTATCCGGCCAATTCCGAACCACATCGCGCATCCTGGCCGCTGGCTTTGATTTTTCAGGCAACACTGCTTGGGGTTATTGTTTTTTTAGGATATTTAGGAAAATCTCGATAACCCCACCAAATATACTGAAAGTCCCTTGCGAACTTGGTGCTTTCCAATATTTCATATATTGGGCCAAAGACCTGGAAAGATATGGCTATCCCGAAATACTAATAGACATGGCACGAGCAATTGGAAAATCATTCAAATCAAAAAATAAAAAACAGCATAAATGTCTCAAAATAGTGCTATCACGTGAACTAGAGTACACCCCAGCAGATGCAAGACAATTTTACAAGGATCATATAAAAGGAAATGTGCCAGAAATATATTATTCATTAATTAAAAGCGACTATGATTATATAGAAGTAAAATCATACGAAGAAAAAATTAAACTACAAAAAATCCTTGATTTTCTATCACTACAGTATTTTATTGCAATAAACTCACCATGAAAATTCTATTAGTTTCCCAAGACAACTCCGAAAAGCTAAATATAGGCGGAAAGCACATTCACCAAAATTTGTTAATAGCGGCTTGGCGAAAACAGGGACATGAAGTTCGCACCATTTTCCCTCGCCCTCAAAAAATCACAATGCCAATATGGACACGTATTATATTTCGAATTAGTCGAACATGGTCGACTTTCCCTGTATTTTTTTTCAAAAAATATCTAAGAAAAATAAAAAATGAACTGATTCATAATTTACATCAGTCCATGACGGATTTTTCACCCGATTTAATTAGCGCTCAAGACCCCATGGCAGCCGTTGCTTGCTCGGCTGCTTTACAGCCACATAAGGGAGCACTCCCACGTATAGCACTCACTCTACATGGATATTATACGTGGGAAATGATAAATTATGGCTATTATGGTGAACATAACAAACCTACAATAGAAAAAATCGGCTTTGAATTGGAACGTGAGGCTTTAGAGAAAGCGAATTCTGTTATCACTGTAGATAGTCGAATTCGGGATTACCTACAAACGCAACATGGCTTTACGGAGCCTGTGGATGTAATTTTTAATGCCATAAATATTGAGCCGTTTCAACAGCCTATAAATCAAGAAGTAATGCACCTGCAAAAGAGACTCGCACCGAATGGAGAAAAAATAATTTTAATAGCCCGTCGTCTAGTATTAAAAAATGGTGTACATGTAGCCATCTCTGCCATTGCGCTTTTGATACCACTGAAAAAAAATATTCGCCTCATAGTTGTCGGAGACGGGCCAGAAAGTTTTAATTTACAGTCTCAAGCAAAAACATTAGGCATTGAATCTTACATCGACTTTATCGGTAACATCGACCATAGCGACATTCACAATTATTATAGAGCTGCAGATATTTTATTGATGCCATCAATTCCTTCCGATGGAATTGAAGAGGCCACATCGCTTAGCATGCTTGAAGGAATGGCCGCAGGAAAACTGGTAATTTGCAGTGCCATAGGAGGAATGAAAGAAATTATCATTCACAAAAAAAATGGATACCTTGTTAAATCTAACAACCCACAAAATCTATCAGAACTTCTAAATGATTTATTAGAAACCCCCCCCGATCAGCTAGATGAAGTGTGTACGCAAGCTAGACAGTTTGCTTTTGACAACCATGACTACAACAGCCATGCCCGGAAAATACTTTCCAAGATGAGCCAAAATTGAATTTCTTATTTTCATATCGACAGGGTCAAGGTACGGCTAGAAAAATATTATTTTTTAGCGAGAACGCCAATAAAGGCTTAGGGTATTTGCGTAACCTTATCATTAGTTGGAGCATTGGCTTCTCTAATCTCAGCGATCTATACTTTTTTATTTTTGGGATAGCCACATCAGTTTCAAGTATTTTGAGTGGCGCATTGAGTGCAACATTTATTCCCTATTCCCAACGATTAGGCAGTCGGAACAAGCGAAGATTGCTAGGAGTGATAATAATAGCATTTACTATTATCTATCTGGCAATCACAATATTTGCATGCATTTTAATGATTGCTTTCTCTCCGAACCGATCATTACAGGCACTATCCACTCACTCAATGGGCGTAATGATAATATCAGGTGTAATCCTCACCTTCTTATTTTTCCAATTAATTCAAATTGCCGACGAATACTTCAAATCTAGAAGAAATTTTCTTTTCGGAGCTTTAAGTTATTTAACCATCAACGGCATAGCAATCATTATTCTATATTGCTACTTAAACAAAAATATATGGCTCATAGGATGGGCATCCATTCCTCCAGCTGCCTTTATTTGCATAACTATCTACAGCAAACTTAATCTAGTACTTTTTAATGGGAAAGACAATATAGCACCTTATTTGCGGCAAACTTTTCCATTAATAATTAGTGGGTCGATGGGAATGATTAACGTTTTCATCGATAGATGGTTTGCAGCAGGCTTTCCGGAGGGTCGTCTCAGTATTTTGCAAACAGCTCTACTTTTAGTTACCCAGCTAGGAGGGGTTCCTATTAATCCATCAATTAATTCCGCCTATCCATTCATATCCTCCCTTTATAAAAAAAACGACATGGAGAAGGCCATTATCACGATTAGAACGGTAGAGAAACGAATTATATCTTGGCTTACTATTTTTACTATTGGGTATGTCCTTCTAGGCGAAAAAATTATTCGTATTTTCTATCATCACGGCCAAGTAAATCTCAGCAATATTCATGACATTCATCGTATCGGAATTGTATACTTACCAGTACTATGGTATTCAAGCTTAGTTAGCCTCTATTTACGAATATTATATTGCAATCAGATTATCCGATTTCCAGCAATTTGCAGCGCTGCTGTCATTATTTTCAATATTGCTCTCAACTGGTTATTTTCTGAATGGCTTGGTTGGCAAGGTCTAGCATTGGCAGCAGCGGTATCTGCCGGAGTCTACTATCTTTGTCTCGCCGCTTTTTTACGCAAAATAAATCTATACAATGCCAGCACTTTGCATGTCATATTAATTAATATTCCACCTATTTTAATGTTTATTCCTTTTATTGAGAAATTCAATATATGAAAGTTGGCCTAGCTCGGTACCCATACATCACCCCATCCCTCCGAGGTGGAGACAGTACACTGTTTGATCGTATTCAGCAGCTCTATGAAGAACATGGCCATGATGTAAAAAACATTACGTACAGAAGGCCCGGCCATTTTTTAATAAACGGTCTCCCCCCCCCAATAAGGCGAGCATTACTCTGGCTAATAGATCTAATGCTTCCTGCATTTTTTTCTTTTCAAATCAAAAAACTACACTCCGCCTATGACATTATATTGGCCGATAGTTCTATTATAACCAACGTCGGTGACATGAATGTTATTTCTATCGTTAACATTGATTATCAAGCCTATGAGGATGCATTGAAACAGCATCTTCCATTGCGCAGCCGAATAAAATTAAAATTCTCAAAATTTTTCCAAAACTCTGGTGCTAAGCATTATCCATCTATAGCGGTTTCCAATTTTGTCACATCAACTTACAAAAAAAAAGGGATCAATGTACTAACAACGATCAGTAATTCGATACAAGAAAGCAACCGCATTAATCATGCACCAACATGGAACGGTCGTTTTATTTATGCAGGAAGTGGTTCATTTTTTGGAAAAGGAATAGATATATTAATTCAGTTAGCCAAACGTGGGCTTGAGATAGATTGTTATACTGATGCAGTATATGATGGTTTAAAATCATTCCCACCTCTACCGCGTAAAATTCTACTAGATCGTTACCGGGATTACTGTATGCTAATTTTCCCAAGCCGTTATGAAAGTTTTGGGTTTGTTCCACTAGAAGCGATGTCTGCTGGTCTCCCAGTTCTGTTAAGGCGAACAGGTATCGGCTGTGATTTAGAAAATGAAATCCCTGAGTTTATATTATCATCAACAGATGAAAAAATCGCTGATGAAATAATGGAAAAAATAGCTCTTATTAAAAATGATTATGAAAATTTTTCTCGCCGCGCCCAAGAATTTTCTAAAAATTTCTGCGAACACGCTAATTTTGATAGTGCTTGGTTGAGATTACTTCAATATCATGCCAAAGGCCAAAAATAGCAATGACTGACAAGATTATTTTTTTACGTAGTCAACTCCCAAAAACTGATAGTCGCCTACAACGCTATTTGCAGGCAGTTGAACTGCTTGCTGGTGAGAGTATCATCGTGGGCTGGGATCGAAGCAATAGTACGCGGCCAGGACTTAACGAGTTTCTTTATAAAAGAAAGACTCGTATAGGAGGTGGATGGGCTAATCTTATGTCACTACTCTGCTGGAACTACTTTATTGTCTGTAAACTATGGCAGCTCCGTAAAAAGTATCATACCATTCATGCAATTGACCTTGATACTGCTATCCCAGCACTAATTTTTGCCAATATTCTTCATAAAAGATTAATTTTCGACATTTATGACAAATACACTGATTCTCGGCATTTTCCTGCAGTTCTGAGATTTTTTGCTGATAAAATTGAGCGCACATGTGCGAATCGCGCTAGCAGCTTAATTCTGGCAGATGAATGCCGCCGGGAGCAGCTAGAGCTTCCTCATCGGGAAAGCATTGTAATATTAGAAAATATACCGGCCCCCATTCAAGTACAGCCCATGCATATACATAAACCCGGCAACATTAAAATTACACTGGCATATGTTGGCATACTAGAGCCTCAACATCGGGGGCTTGAAGATTTATTGCGGGTAGTGGCTAATCGAGACAGTGTCCAATTACTTATCGCTGGGGATGGAGGATTAAGAAAATTCATTGAAGAATATGCAAGCAAATACGAGCACATCCGCTATTTTGGACCAGTCGGCCGCGAAAAAGCGATGGGAATTCTTGCAAGCTGTGATATACAGGTGGGGCTATATTATAAAACCATTCGCAACCACTACTTCGCCGCCCCTAATAAATATTATGAACATTTAATGATGGGAAAGCCGCTAGTCACAACAGTCGGTACTCCACCGGGTGTAAAAGTGCAATTATTTAATACAGGATACGCGCTAAATGAAGGGCAGCTGCCATTATCCAGTTGGTTAAACACCATAAATCCAAACGAAATAAAACTAAAAGGAAGTAATGCATTAAATTTATGGCAGAGCAATTATTCAGATTATTTCAACACAACTTTTTTATTAAATTATAAAAAATGCCTTGGCTATGATATCGACAAAATCTCAATCAACCAGAAAAAATAGACATGCCTATAAACATATATTATACAATTCTTCAAAATTACCAGCGCTCTTTACCCTATTTACACTGCGAAAATTAATTTCCCAAATTTCAACATGCAAATAATTTATGTCATAACAAAAGCAGAGCGAGGTGGAGCACAATTGCATGTACTCAACCTTATCCAACATCAACTCAAGCAAGGGCATAATGTATTTTTATTATGTGGCACAGAAGGCTTTCTTACAGAAAAGGCTACAGTTTTGGGAGCACAGGTTATTTTATGCCCGGAAATAATTCACCCAATTCATCCATTACATGACATTAAGGCACTTTTTGTAATTAGACAGCACCTTAGACGCCTCGCGCCAAACCTTGTCCATGCGCATTCATCCAAGGCGGGCATACTGACTCGCTTGGCTTGTTATATTGAAAAAATCCCATGTGTTTTTACTGCTCACGGCTGGGCATTCAGTGAAGGAGCCTCACTTGGGCAAAGATTACTCGGCAAGGCACTTGAAAAGTGGATTGCCCGCCTTGGCCAATCGATCATCACAGTTTCCGAGTACGACCGGCAGCTGGCAATCTCCAAAAAAGTTGCCAAACCAAGTCAACTTTTTACGATACACAATGGCATAGAAAGTATTACTTTTCCATCTCAATCCGAAAATGTAAGGCCCAAAAATACCTTAATTATGGTGGCACGTTTTGCCAAACCTAAGAATCCAAAGCTTTTGCTAGAGGCAATGCCATTACTTCCAAAGAATGTCCATTGCATTTTAGTTGGTGATGGCCCCAGTCAATCTCAGTGTAAAAAACTAACGACTAAGTTAAATATTGAATCCCGCATTGAATTTACGGGAGAAAGTGATAATATCCCTGCCTTACTGGGGTCAGCTTCAATATTTATTCTTTTATCTCATCATGAAGGACTTCCCCTCGCGATAATAGAAGCAATGCGCTCCGGGCTCCCAGTGGTCGCCAGTGATGTTGGGGGCATTCCAGAACTAGTTGAAGATGGAGTGACTGGCTTTCTAGTACCACGTTATGCCAAGCCAAAAACAGTAGCATCCCTTGTACTAAAAATTCTGAATGACTCTGAATTACTAGAAGATATGGGGAAAGCAGCTAGAAAACGTTACCTAATGCACTTTACCGAGAAAATTATGTTGGACAAAATTAATAACGTTTACCAAAATGTAATCGATAATTATTAGTCTTCCACTATTGACAATACAACTTCACTTCATACGGGCGTGTACTGAATTTTGTGTAAATGGACTATTGGCAGGAAACTGCCGTCTTATTCGGAGACACAATGAACATGTAAGGAGCACAACGAACCGGAAGTGTTACTAGCCGCCTGCTAGCCGACTACCAGAAACCCGAAAGTCTGATTGGCGAGAGCGACCTACTCAAGCAGTTGACTAAGCTATTGGTCGAGAAGCCACGGGATGCCGAAATGGTCACGCAACGAGCGCCACAGCAAACACGAGTCGTATGGTAAATGCCAGCCGCAATACCCGCAGCGGCAAGAGTAGGATACGGATTAGCAACCCATCGACCAGTTTTGGCGCCAAGCTTCAACTATCTTCCGGAGATTAGTAAGGTGATCTACACCGCCAAAGCCATCGAGTCGGTAAACATGAGCCAAGCAGACCATGAAGCGCAGTTCATTCCCGAATGGAGGGGCGTTACAGAAGCTATTCTACCTGGCGCTGAAAACATCAGCTGAAAGTGGAGCATGTCGATTCGGAATTGGACGGCTGCGCTGACTCGCTTTTACAACTAGTTCAAGGAACACATCCTCAAGCATAACCCTAACCCCATTTACATAAAAATTCTGACATGTCTTTCATACCATTACCATAGCTGGGTATAACACCGAATATGGTTATGTCTGCATTAAAAAATTTCATTTTATTTTCGATACACCCCTCGCCCCAACTTAACATTAGAGAGATTTTTCCGTAGTACCAGTGCACGAGGGGCTCGGAATGTAACTAATCGGCGATATACCCACACATAGCCAATGACAAATAAAATTGCACTCACTTGCAGCGCCCACTCTACTTTCCATAGCAGTAATGCCGGTGTAATCGAGAACAATGCTACACCCCATAAATATGGTGCTGTCAAACTATTACGTCGCGTAAGGTGAGAGACCTCACGACTACCTACCATCCAACGCACCAGTCGTTTGTATACCAACATATGAAAATGCAGCCCATCAGGTAGGCCGGGGGACATTTTACGCAAAAATTTTTTCCGCCATATTGAGAAAATTGTTTCAAATACAGGGTAAATTAGTACCAGAAATGGAAACCATGGGGAAACAACTCCTGGATGGCGAGCAACCAATAATACGGCAAGTTCTGCAAGCATAAAGCCTGCTAAATATGCCCCTGCATCGCCTGCAAATATCATGCCCTTAGGAAAATTCCAGACTAAAAAACCAAGTATCCCTCCAGCCAGAGCAAGACAAACTGCCAATAATGGTAGGTCACCTACTGCCAGTGAAACATAGGCAAGTGCACCAGTCACCGATAAGACAACCCCCCCCATAAGGCCATTGTATCCATCAATTATATTGATGGAATGGCATACCCCCCCCACGGCAAACACTGTAAAGAGCACAGCAACGGCGGGAAATATCTGCAGCAAATAGTCCACTCCAATTATTCCCAGCTTGGGCAATATGCACCCGCTAAGCCATGCGGCCAACCCTGCTGAGGTAAAAGCAGCCAGTAACCGCCACAATGGGGACACCCGCTTGGTCATGTCCTCTGTTAGACCAGCTAAAAACACGGGTATACTCGCCAACAACAGGTTCCCAAACAGCTTACCCACATGGTCATGGGCCAGTTGTGATACTAGCGCGGCCAACAATACTCCCAAAAACAGCGGAACCCCCCCGATACGAGGGGTCGGGTTGACATGAAATTTTTGCACACCACTACTGTTATCCATACTCAGCCGGGCATGAAGATGTTGAGTACGGATAAGGGCGATGCACACCAGAAGACTGACAACTAGAGCAGCGATGAATATGGAAAGCAGCATAGCGAATAAAGTAGATAGAATTACCACTTGTCGTGGGAGCTACAGGGACAGGACGAATTGTATCTCATCATTTCTACATCAACGTATTTCGTGATGATTACCTGTAAATAAAAATGGCACTTGCTTTAGCAAGTGCCGGTTTAACGCATCACCGCTAGCGGCTACCACACCTGCAGGTAGCTCAACATCCCCTCCGCCGCCTGGCGGCCTTCGAACACGGCGCGCACCACCAGGTCGGCTCCGCGAACCTGGTCGCCGCCGGCGAAGATTTTCGGGTTGCTGGTCTGGTAGTGGAACGCACCGTTGCCCTTGGCTACGGTGCGGCCGTTGGCCGCAACGTTGATGCCCTGCCGTTCGAACCAGCTGGCGGCCTCGGCCTGGAAGCCGAAGGCGATGATGACGTGATCGCACTCGATCACTTCTTCGCTGCCCGGCACGATTTCGGCGTTGCGGCGGCCCTTGGCATCCGGTGCGCCCAGACGGGTTTCCGCCAGTTTCAGGCGCAGGCTGCCGTCAGCGGCCTGTTCGATGCCCATCGGCTGGCGGTTCCACAGGAATTCCACGCCTTCTTCGCGCGCGTTGCCCACTTCGCGCTTGGAGCCCGGCATGTTGGCTTCGTCGCGGCGGTAGGCGCAGATCACCTTGCTGGCGCCCTGGCGGATGGAGGTGCGGTTGCAGTCCATGGCAGTGTCGCCACCGCCCAGTACCACCACGCGCTTGCCTTCCATCGATACTGCGGCTTCGCCGGCCGGCAGGGTATCCAGGCACTGGCGCACGTTGTTGATCAGGAACGGCAGCGCTTCCAGCACGCCCGGCAGGCTTTCGCCTTCAAAGCCGCCTTTCATGTACTTGTAGGCGCCCATGCCCATGAACACGGCGTCGTAGTCTTCCAGCAGCGTTTCGATCTCGATGTCGCGGCCGATCTCGGTGTTGAGGCGGAACTCCACGCCCATGCCTTCCATGATCTCGCGGCGGCGTTTCACCACTGCCTTTTCCAGCTTGAACTCGGGAATGCCGAAAGTGAGCAGGCCGCCGATTTCCTCGTAGCGGTCGAACACCACCGGGCGCACGCCGTTGCGCACCAGCACGTCGGCACAGGCGAGGCCGGCCGGGCCGGCGCCGATCACTGCCACCTTCTTGCTGCTCCACACCACTTTGGACATGTCCGGACGCCAGCCGGCCTTGTAGGCCTCGTCGGTGATGAATTTCTCGATGCTACCGATGGTTACCGCGCCAAAACCGCCCTGCTCCAGGGTGCAGGCGCCTTCGCACAGGCGATCCTGCGGGCAGACGCGGCCGCAGATCTCCGGCAGGCTATTGGTCTTGTGCGACATTTCCGCCGCTTCGAACAGCTTGCCTTCCTTCACCAGCTTCAGCCAGTTGGGGATGTAGTTGTGTACCGGGCACTCCCACTCGCAGTAGGGGTTGCCACAGGACAGGCAGCGCCCCGCCTGCTCGCCGGCATCCACCGCATGCAGCGGCGTGTAGATTTCTTTGAATTCGATCTTGCGCACCGCGACTTCCACCTTGTCGCCGGGGTTGCGCGAGAGCTTCATGAACTGGAAAACGTCACCCATGATTCCGTTCCTCCGGCATGCGGCCAACGTTGGCCGCAAACCGTTTCCTTTTTAGTCGAGCGCCCGACCGTTCAGCCTTGCTGCCGCAGCGCAGCAGCAGGGTCGAGCGGACGCATTAGGGGGCGGACATCCCGCCCGTCCCTTTTAGAGCCTATTCACGATCTGCTGCGCGTCGGCGATACGGCGTTAAAAACGTCTTCGGATTGCTCATTTACCACTTGTAAACTCCGCTTCCTCAGCCGTTTTCGCCTTGTCTCGCCCTAGCTCGCTAGATCGTGAACACGCTCTTAGTCCTTCAGCAGGCTGTCGAGCTTGGCCGCCTTCGGCTTCACCAGCCAGAAGTAATCGACGTAGTCGTCGAAGTTCTCCAGCATGGCGCGGCCGGTTTCCGAACCGGTGAGCTCCACGTGCTTGGCAATCTTCTCCAGCAGGTAGGCACGATACATACCCATGGCTTCGCCGTTGATCAGGTGGATGTCGATCAGCTCGTTGTTGTAGCGGTAGGCGAAGCGCTCTTCCGGGTCGTAGACGAAGGCGAAGCCACCGGTCATGCCGGCACCGAAGTTGTAGCCGGTTTCGCCCAGCACGATCACGCTACCGCCGGTCATGTATTCGCAGCAGTGGTCACCCGCGCCCTCGATCACCGCCAGCGCGCCGGAGTTGCGCACCGCGAAGCGCTCGCCGGCCACACCGGCAGCGAACAGCTGGCCGCCGGTGGCGCCGTACAGGCAGGTGTTGCCGACGATGATGGACTCATCCGGCTTGTAGGCGGCGTTCTTCGGCGGGTAGATCACCACGCGGCCACCGGCCATGCCCTTGCCCACGTAATCGTTGGCATCGCCTTCCAGCTCCAGGTGCAGGCCCGGGGCGTTCCACACGCCAAAGCTCTGGCCGGCGGCACCCTGGAACTTCACCTTCAGGCAGCCGAACGGCAGGCCGGCCGCGCCGTGCACGCGGGCGATCTCGCCGGACAGGCGGGCACCGATGGAGCGGTGGGTGTTCTCGATGCGGTAGGACAACTCCAGCATCTGCTTGTTGTTGATCGCTGGCAGCGCATCCTGCAGCACCTGCTCGGCAAACTCACCCTTGTCGAACGAGGGGTTGGAGTCGCTTACGCAGAAGCGCGGCACACTGTCCGGCACACTGCCTTGCGACAGCAGCGGGGAGAGGTCCAGCTTCTGCTGGCGGCCGGTGGCGCCGTCACGCAGGGCCAGCAGATCCATGCGGCCGATCAGCTCTTCCATATTGCGCACGCCGAGCTTGGCCATCCACTCGCGGGTTTCCTGGGCGATGAACAGGAAGTAGTTCATCACCATTTCCGGCAGGCCGATGAAGTACTTGGAGCGCAGCTTCACTTCCTGGGTGGCCACGCCGGTGGCGCAGTTGTTCAGGTGGCAGATACGCAGGAACTTGCAGCCCAGCGCAATCATCGGGCCGGTGCCGAAGCCGAAGCTCTCGGCGCCCATCAGCGCGGCCTTGATCACATCGAGGCCGGTCTTCAGGCCGCCGTCGGTCTGCACGCGCACGCGGCCACGCAGGCCGTTGGCACGCAGCACCTGCTGTGCTTCGGTGAGGCCCAGCTCCCACGGGCTGCCGGCATATTTCACGCTGGTCAGCGGGCTGGCACCGGTACCGCCATCGTAGCCGGAGATGGTGATCAGGTCGGCATAGGCCTTGGCCACGCCGGCGGCAATGGTGCCCACACCCGGCTCTGCCACCAGTTTCACCGATACCAGCGCCTTGGGGTTCACCTGCTTCAGGTCGAAGATCAGCTGTGCCAGATCCTCGATGGAGTAAATGTCGTGGTGCGGCGGCGGCGAAATCAGGCTGATGCCCGGCTTGGAGCAGCGCAGCTTGGCGATCAGCGGCGATACCTTGTCGCCCGGCAGCTGGCCGCCCTCGCCCGGCTTGGCGCCCTGCGCCACCTTGATCTGCAGCACTTCGGCGTTCACCAGGTAATGCGGGGTGACGCCAAAGCGGCCGGAGGCCACCTGCTTGATCTTGGACATCTTCTCGGTGCCGTAGCGCACCGGGTCTTCACCGCCTTCACCGGAGTTGGAACGGCCGCCGAGGCGGTTCATGGCGGTAGCCATCGCCTCGTGCGCTTCCGGCGACAGCGCGCCCAGCGACATGCCGGCGGAGTCGAAACGCTTGAGGATGCTTTCCACCGGTTCCACTTCGTCGATGGAGATCGGGGTGATGCCGTCCAGCTTCACTTCCATCAGGTCGCGGAACATGGCCACCGGGCGGGTGTTTACCAGCTCGGCGTACTGCTTGTAAGCGTCGTAGTCGGTGTTCTGCACGGCCTTCTGCAGCATCTGCACCACGTCCGGGTTGTAGGCGTGGTACTCCTCGCCATGCACGTACTTGAGCAGGCCGCCGTGGGTAACCGGGCGCATCGGATTGAACGCCAGCTTGGACAGCTTCTTCTGGTCGTCCTCGAAGTCCTCGAAGCCGGCGCCGGAGATGCGCGATACGGTGCCCTTCAGGCACAGTGCCACCACGCTCTCATGCAGGCCGATACCTTCGAATAGCTGAGCGCCGCGGTAGCTGGCGATGGTGGAGATGCCCATCTTGGACAGCACCTTCATCAGGCCCTTGTTGATGCCCTTGCGGTAGTGCTGCAGCGCCTCGTTGACGCGCAGGCTCACGTCACCGGTCTGCACCAGGTCGACGATGGTCTGGTAGGCCAGGTACGGGTATACCGCGGTGGCGCCGTAGCCGATCAGCGCGGCCATCTGGTGCGGGTCGCGCACGGTGCCGGTTTCCACCAGGATGTTAGCCTTGCAGCGCAGGCCGCAGTCGATCAGCGCGTGGTGCACGGCGCCGGTGGCGAACAGTGCGTGGATGGGCAGACGGTTGGCCGCAACGGTGCGGTCGGACAGCACCACGATCACGCTGCCTTCCTGTACCGCTTCCACCACGTGGCTGCACAGCTTGCGGATGGCGTCTTCCAGATTGCTTTCCGCCGGGTCGTAGCACAGGTCGAAGGTAGTGGCCTTCAGGTAGGCTTCCGGGCGGCTGGTGATGCGCAGGAATTTCTCGCGCGACAGCACCGGGCTGCGCACTTCCAGGCGCTTGGCATGTGCCGCGGTCTCCTCGAACATATTCAGTTCGGGGCCGAACACGGTGTTCAGCGACATCACGATGGCTTCGCGGATCGGGTCGATCGGCGGGTTGGTCACCTGGGCGAACTGCTGGCGCAGGTAGTCGAACGGCGAGCGTACTTTCTCGCTCAGCACCGCCATCGGGGTGTCGTCACCCATGGAGCCCACCGCCTCCTGGCCGTCTTCGGCCAGTACGCGCAGGATCTGGTCGCGTTCTTCGAAGCTGATGTTGAACAGCTTCTGGAAGGTGAGCAGTTGCTCCTTCGGCCAGGCTTCCAGGCCGGCGTCGTCCTCGATGGACAGCTCCAGGCGCGAACCGGCGTCCTTGATCCACTGGCGGTACGGCTTGGCGGACTTCAGCTGGGCGTCGATGTCTTCCGGGTACAGTATCTCGCCGGTCTGCAGGTCGGCCGCAAACAGCTGACCCGGCTTCACGCGGCCCTTCTTCACCACGTCTTCCGGCTTGTAATCCCACACGCCCACTTCCGAGGCGATGGTGAGGATGTTGTCCTTGGTCAGTACCCAGCGCGCCGGGCGCAGGCCGTTACGGTCCAGCATGCAGCCGGCGTAGCGGCCGTCGGTCAGCACGATGCCGGCCGGGCCGTCCCACGGCTCCATGTGCATGGAGTTGAATTCGTAGAAGGCGCGCAGGTCCTTGTCGGTGCTGTCCACGTTCTGCCATGCCGGCGGCACCAGCAGGCGCAGCGCGCGGAACAGCGGAATGCCGCCCATCAGCAGGCCTTCCAGCATATTGTCCAGCGACATGGAGTCGGAGCCGTCGGTCTGCACGATGGGGCGGATGGCGTCCATGTCCAGGTGCGGCGAGGTCATGATGCGCTCGCGGGCACGTGCCCAGTTGCGGTTGCCCTGTACGGTGTTGATTTCACCGTTGTGCGCCAGGAAGCGGAACGGCTGCGCCAGCTTCCACTGCGGCCAGGTGTTGGTGGAGAAGCGCTGGTGGAATACCGACAGGCTGGATTCGAAACGCGGATCGGACAGGTCCAGGTAGAACTTGTGCAGGTTCTCCGGGGTTACCAGGCCCTTGTACGACAGCGTATGCGGCGACAGCGTGGGGATGTAGAAGTACGGATCGTCGGCCTTGTTGGCCTTCTCTGCCTGGCGACGGCCCATGTACAGGCGGCGCTGGAAGCCCAGCTCGTCCATGCCGAACGGACAGTTCACGAACACCTGGTGGAAGCTCGGCAGCGACGCCATCGCCTGCTCGCCACAGGCGGCGGTGTCGATGGGCACCACGCGGAAACCGGCCACTTCCAGGCCCTGGCTTTCCAGGTATTCCTTGAGACGGGTGCGGCTGCGCTCGCCATCCTGCGGGTGGCTGAACACCAGGCCTGCGGCGTAGGTCGCCTTCAGCGTAATGCCGGCCTCGGCCGCCACTTCGCGCAAGAAACCATCCGGCTTGCGGAACAGCAGGCCACAGCCATCACCCGACTTGCCGTCTGCCGCCACCGCGCCGCGGTGGGTAAGCTTGGCCAGCGAGGAAATGGCGGTCTGCACCAGCCAATGGGAAGGTTTGTCGTCCAGCTGAGCAATCAGGCCGAAGCCACAGCTGTCCTGTTCGAAATCCGGGCTATAGAGAGTGCCCTCCAGCCAACGCTGTCTGTCCATCGTTTGTCCCTGCTTATAATGTGAAGCGAATGCCTTCGATTCTAAGGTCAAGATAGCTGACCTGCAACCGCTTTTTGTGCGGCGCATTACATCAATAAAATCAAAAACTTATCTAACAATTTTTGCAATTTTCGCACACGTCATGTGCGACGATGTTTTCGTTTACGGGACATCAAGCTTCAAAAAAACGACAGCGCAAATTTGTAATTCAACCCCTACAAAATATTGGATTTCAAATATTGTCAAACAATAAACAAATGACATCGCAAACCGCCAGTTCCGCCGGCTCGCCGCTGTTCCGCCAGCTGGCAGAACAGGCACTGGCACGCTCGGCCGGCGCCCCGTTGGTAGCGGGTAACCGGGTGGATGTGCTGTTCGATGCCGAGGCCAATTTTGCGGCCTGGATGGCAGCCATCCAGCAGGCGAACAGCGTAGTGCTGGTGGAGATGTATTTGTTTGCCAACGACGACTTTGGCCGTCAGCTGCGCGACCTGCTGTGCCGCAAGGCGCTGGCCGGCGTAACCGTCTGCCTGCTGTACGACTGGCTGGGCTGCTGGCGCGAGCACTACCGCGGCTTTTTCAAGCCGCTGCTGCAGGTCGGCGCCCAGGTCCGGGCCTGGCAGGCGCCCAGCCTCACCCGCGGCATGCGCGTGCTGGGGCGCGATCACCGCAAACTGATCGTGGTGGACGGTCACACCGCCTTCATCGGCGGCCTGTGCGCCAGCTCGCGCTGGCAGGACTGGCGCGACACCGGCCTGCGCCTCGCCGGCCCGCTGCTGAGCGATGCCATCGCCGCTTTTGCCGACAGCTGGGCGCAGTGCGGCAGCCCGCTGAAACTGCCGCCCCTACCCGCGCCGGAAAACCACGGCAACATCGCGGCGCGGCTGATCGCCACCACCCCGGCCACCGCCAACCTGATGCGGCTGGATCTGCTGATCGCCGGCTTCGCCCGCGAACGGCTATGGCTCACCGATGCCTACTTCATGGGCACCAGCGCCTACCTCACCGCCCTGCAGCATGCTGCGCGCGACGGTGTGGACGTGCGCCTGCTGGTGCCGCGCGCCAGCGACATCGGCTGGATCGCCACCATCTCGCGTACCCAGTACCGGTCGCTGCTGGAGGCCGGTGTACGCGTGTTCGAATGGAACGGCCCGATGGTGCACGCCAAGACCGCGGTGGCCGACCAGCGTTGGGCGCGCATCGGCTCCACCAACCTGAACCTGTCCAGCTGGCTGGCCAACCGCGAAATCGATCTGGCCATCGAGGACGACGGCGTGGCCGCCACCATGGCGCAGCGCTTCCTGCAGGATCTGGACAACGCCACCGAGATCGTACTGGGCGGCAGCCGGCGCCGGCCGGTGCCGTCGCAAGAGATGCTGCGCCGCAGCCGCCTGCCGTTGCGGCAGCAGGCGGTGGTGAGCGCCGCGGCAGCGGCACGGCAGGCGGCGCGCATCGGCGTGGTGCTGGACAGCGCGGTACGCGGCACCCGCGACGTGGACGACAGCGAGGCCAGCGCCTTTCTCAGTATCGGCCTGGTGTTGCTGCTGCTGGCCATCGCCATCGCCGTGTTCCCCTACCTGGCGGCGCTGCCGCTGACGCTGGTGCTGCTGCTGGCCGCCGCCAGCGTACTGCTGCGCGCCTGGCAGCTGTACCGCCGCCGGCGGCGCAAAAAACAACACCCGCCGCCGCGCCCCGCGGCAGCGCCCCCGGCCCGGCAGCCACCGGACGACGCCAGCTGAGCCACCGCCGGGCAGCCAGCTAAACCCATGATGAAAAAAGACATTCGCAACCAGCTACCACGATAGCAGCACCCGCGATGCGGCCCCCTGCCGCCATGCCCGGCGCCCGTGCCGGCATGTCGCGCGGGCAGAACGGCAGCCAGCCAGTGCATGACAGCAAAAAAATCGCCGCTGTAATACTGCTGTGCAACATGAGCGCCGACAATGCCGCTACAATGCGCGCTTTCTTGGGTTATTCGAAGGTGTTTTCCGCTGCGGCCAACCCCGCAACGGTAGACAACACCCTAAGCCGGCAGACGTGAAGGAGGACATCCTCCCAGTGCGGACCGCGGTGCAAAGCGCCCCTTTTGTTCCAGTTGCAGTCGCCCCCCGATTTCTGACTGTGGCTGGTTAAAACAACGCGCCTCAAGGCCAGCCATCCAGGGCGGCGGCATCACGTCGTACGTACAGAACTGTGCCCCAACGCGCACCGAGTGACACTTCCGGCCCTGCCGCGAAGGCCGTTACAGGTGCCAAGGATCATGCAGCTGCACCCTGCCTGGTTCACGCTCTGCCCATGCGGTCTTTAATGCAGTGCCTGATGTGTCCGAGTTACAGCAATCAAGGACTCAGGTATGCGTTTTCACTTTCCCATCGTCATCATCGACGAGGACTTCCGTTCCGAGAACACCAGCGGCTCCGGCATCCGCGAGCTGGCCGACGCCATCAAGGCCGAAGGCATGGACGTGATCGGTTACACCAGCTACGGCGATCTGACCTCCTTCGCCCAGCAGCAGAGCCGTGCCGCCGGCTTCATCCTGTCCATCGACGACGAGGAATTCCAGACCGACGAGAACACCGAGGCAGCGCTGGGCGGCCTGTACGGCTTCGTGGCCGAAATCCGCCGCCGCAACCCGGACATCCCGGTCTACCTGTACGGTGAAACCCGCACCGCGCGCCACATCCCCAACGACATCCTGCGCGAGCTGCACGGCTTCATCCACATGCACGAGGATACCCCGGAGTTCGTGGCGCGCCACATCATCCGCGAGGCCAAGAGCTACCTGGACAGCCTGGCGCCGCCGTTCTTCCGCGCGCTGGTGAACTACGCCTACGACGGCTCCTACAGCTGGCACTGCCCGGGCCACTCCGGTGGCGTGGCATTCCTGAAGAGCCCGGTGGGCCAGATGTTCCACCAGTTCTTCGGCGAGAACATGCTGCGCGCCGACGTGTGCAACGCGGTAGACGAACTGGGCCAGCTGCTGGACCACACCGGCCCGGTAGCGGCGTCCGAACGCAATGCGGCGCGCATCTTCAGCTGCGACCACCTGTTCTTCGTCACCAACGGCACTTCCACCAGCAACAAGATCGTGTGGCACAGCACCGTGGCCGCCGGCGACATCGTGCTGGTGGACCGCAACTGCCATAAGTCCAACCTGCACGCCATCATCATGACCGGGGCGATCCCGGTGTTCCTGATGCCGACGCGCAACCACTACGGCATCATCGGCCCGATTCCGAAGAGCGAATTCTCGCTGGAATCGATCCGCGCCAAGATTGCGGCCAACCCCTTCGCCCGCGAAGCGCTGGCCAACAACAAGGGCGCCAAGCCGCGCATCCTCACCCTCACCCAGTCCACCTACGACGGCATCCTGTACAACGTCGAGGAGATCAAGGGCATTCTGGATGGCGAGGTGGACACCCTGCACTTCGACGAAGCCTGGCTGCCGCACGCCAGCTTCCACGACTTCTACGGCGACTTCCACGCCATCGGCGAGGGCCGCCCGCGCTGCAAGGATTCGATGATCTTCTCCACCCAGTCCACCCATAAGCTGCTGGCCGGCATCTCTCAGGCCTCGCAGATCCTGGTGCAGGACCCGGAGAACCGCCAGCTGGACACCATGAGCTTCAACGAAGCCTACCTGATGCACACCTCCACCAGCCCGCAGTACGCCATCATCGCCAGCTGCGACGTGGCCGCCGCCATGATGGAGCAGCCGGGTGGCCAGGCACTGGTGGAAGAATCGCTGGTGGAAGCGCTGGACTTCCGCCGCGCCATGCGCAAGGTGGACGAGGAATACGGCGAGGACTGGTGGTTCCGCGTGTGGGGCCCGGATGCGCTGTCCGATGACGGCATCTGCGACCCGGCCGACTGGACGCTCAAGCCGGAAGACAGCTGGCACGGCTTTGCCGGCATCGAGGACGGCTTCAACATGCTGGACCCGATCAAGGCCACCATCCTCACCCCGGGCCTGGCGCTGGACGGCAGCTTCGAGGAGCTGGGCATCCCGGCCGCCATCGTCACCAAGTACCTCACCGAACACGGCGTGGTGGTGGAGAAAACCGGCCTGTACAGCTTCTTCATCATGTTCACCATCGGCATCACCAAGGGCCGCTGGAACACCATGATCTCGCTGCTGCAGCAGTTCAAGGACGACTTCGACAAGAACCAGCCACTGTGGCGCGTGATGCCGGAATTCGTCGCCAAGTACCCGCAGTACGAGCGCGTGGGCCTGAAGGACCTGTGCCTGAAGATTCACCGCCTGTACGGCGAGCACGACATCGCCCGCCTCACCACCGAGATCTACCTGTCGGAAATGGCGCCGGCAATGCGCCCGGGCGAAGCCTTCGCCAAGATGGCGCACCGCGACATCGAACGCGTGCCGGTGGATCAGCTGGAAGGCCGCGTTACCGCGGTACTGCTCACCCCGTACCCGCCGGGCATTCCGCTGCTGATTCCGGGCGAGGTGTTCAACCGCACCATCGTCGACTACCTGCGCTTCGTGCAGGCGTTCAACCGCCAGCTGCCGGGCTTCGAGACCGACGTGCACGGCCTGGTGGCCAGCGAGATCGACGGCAGGAAGACCTACTGCGTGGACTGCGTAAAAGCCTAAGGGTCTGCGTTACGATCTGCTGCGCGTCGGCGATACTGCGCTAAAAACAGCTTCGGAATGCGCATTGACTTCATGTCAACGCCGCTTCCTCCGCCGTTTTTGCCTTGTCTCGCCATGGCCCGCAAGATCGTAAACAGGTTCTGCGCTAACAGCGGCAAACATGCGGCCAACCCTGCCAGGCGGGGTTGGCCGCTTTGTTTTGCAGCCCTCGCGGCAGTAGCCATAATGAAACACTGTCGTCACCCATGCGGGACACGCTGCGATGAGGCTATTCGCCGCCGGCCTGCTGCTTGCCCTGGCCACTGCCAGCCAGGGAGCGCAGCTGACCATCTACACCACCGACTACCCGCCGCTGAGCATGCTGGCGGCCGACGGCCGCATCAGCGGTATCGGCATCGACATGCTGCGCCAGGCCGGCCGCAACAGCGGCATCAGCCTGGATATCCGCGCCGACCTGTCGTGGAAGCGGGCACAGCAGATCACCCAGCAGACCCGCAATGCCTGCATCTACCCGCTTACCCGGGCGGCGGAACGCGAGCAGCGTTACCGCTGGGCCAGCCTGCTCAACCCCGGAGAGCTGGGCTTGTTCGCGCTGGCCGACGGCCCCAGGCCGGCAACGCTGGCCGCCGCCAGCAAGCTGCGCACGGTGGTGATGCTGGGCACCACGGCGGAAGACCGCCTGAAAGAACACAACTTCAGCTACAGCACCACCCAGGCCCCGGCCGACAGCCTGCGCATGCTGCTGCATCGCGCGGTGGACCTGTGGGCGGTGCATGACCTGGTGGCCAGCTACTATGCGGCGCAGCAGGGCATCGCCATCAAGCACGTGCTGAAACTGACCTCGGCCGACAGCTGGCTGGGCTGCAACCCGGCGGTGCCGGATACGCTGACGGCAAGCCTGGACAAGGCCATCGCCCAGCTGCGCAGCAACGGCGAAAGCGAACGCATCAACCGCAACTACCTGCGGCGCCCACCGCCTCCGTAGCGCTACGGAGCCCGGCCCGGCCGCCGGGCTGCCATAATGTGGCGATGAGCCCACCTTCCCTGCGACGAACCCTGCTGTACTGGCTGCTGGCGAGCCTGCTGGGCGCCGCGCTGCTGGGCTATCGCGCACTGCGCGAGCAGCAGGATCGCTTCCTGCAGGACAGCAGCATCGCCCACCGCCTGTTGAGCCAGAAAACCGTGCAGCACGACGCGGTGCTGGCCACCCTGGCGCAACTGGAATCGCCCCCCGCCCCCGAACGCCTGCTGAGCGGCCTGCAACCGGCCATGCCGCAGCTGCGCGCCATCGGCCGGTGGCAGGGCGGGCGCTGGCTCGGCCCCACCCCGCCACCGGCCGGCATCGCCGATGGCATCAAGTTGGCCGCACAACAGCGGCGGGCACTGCCACAAGCTGCCGGCGCCGGCCGCTACTGGCTGCTGGATGCCTCCGGCTGGGCGCTGCTGATCGATGCCCGCCACCTGCTGGCCGACAGCGACTGGCCGCCGGCGCTGGCACGCATCAGCCTGGCGCTGCCGGGCGGCGAACAGGCACTGCTGGCACGCCAGCCGCAACCGGCACCATGGGGCTGGCCACTGGCGGTGGACAAGCAGCTGCCGGCCGCCAGCCAGCCGTTCGCCTTCCACAGCCGCCGGGTGCTGACCGTGGCGCAATGGCCGTGGGGGCAATGGCTGGCACTGTCCGCGCTGCTGGCACTGCTGCTGGCGGCGCTGCGCGCCCGGCTGCAGGTGCGCGCACAGCGCCGCCAGGCACAGGAACAAGCACGGCTGGCCAACCTCAACCGCCTGGGCACGCTGGGCGAAATGGCCGCCGGCATCGCCCACGAACTGAACCAGCCGCTGACCGCCATCCTCGCCAATGTGCGCGCCGCCGAGCGGCTGCTGGATGACGAAGACGAACGCGACGCGGTGCGCCAGGCACTGCACACCAGTGCCGCCCAGGCGCGGCGCGCCGCCGACATCGTTGGCCGCCTGCGTGCCATGGTGACCCAGCCCGGCGGTGGCGGCAGCGCAGCGCTGGACCCGCAACCGCTGCTGGAATCGCTGCTGCTGCTGCGCCACGACGAACTGGCCAGCCGCAAGATCGCCCTCAGCTGGGACAACACCAGCCCCAGCGCGCGGCTGCAGGCCGAACCGGTAGCGCTGGAGCAGATCCTGCACAACCTGGTACAGAACGCCGCCGAAGCGCTGGGCAGCCGTGGCGGCCGCATCGCCCTGCGCGGCGAGGTGCAGGGCACGCGCTACCGGCTGACGGTAAGCGACAACGGCCCCGGCATCCCGCCCGAAGTGCTGCCAAGGCTGTTCCAGCCCTTCTTCACCACTCGCCAGGGCGGCATGGGCCTGGGGCTGAGCCTGAGCGAAACCCTGGCGCACGGCATGCACGGCCAGCTCACTGCGGCCAACCTGCCGGCCGGCGGCGCCTGCTTCACCCTGAGCCTGCCGCTGGCGGAGAGCAACACATGAACCACGACCAACAATCCCCGCTGATCTACCTGCTGGACGACGACGACGCGGTGCGCGACGCCCTGGCGCTGTTGCTGCGCAGCGTCGGCCTGCGCAGCCAGGGCTTTGCCGACCCGCAGACCTTTCTCGCCGGGCATGATCGCGGCGCCATCGGCTGCGTGGTGCTGGACATCCGCATGCCCGGCATGAGCGGGCTGGACGTACTGGACCGCCTTGCCGACAGCGACCTGCCGGTGATCATGCTCACCGGCCACGGCAACGTGGACCTGTGCCGGCGCGCGTTCAAGAGCGGCGCGGTGGAATTCCTGCAAAAGCCGGTGGACGACGACGTGTTCCTCGACACCGTGCAGAAGGCGGTGCGCCAGCACATTGCCAGCCGCGAGCGGCAGGCGGCAACGTTGGCCGCACGGCAGAAACTGGCGCGACTGTCCGGCCGCGAGCTGGACGTGCTGCAGCGCATCGCCGACGGCCTGAGCAACAAGGAAATCGCCCGCGAACTGGCGCTGTCGCCACGCACGGTGGAAACCTACCGCGCCAATGTGTTCGCCAAGCTGGAGGTGGACACCCTGGCACAGCTGATCCGCCATTACCTGGTGCTGCTGCCGGACAATGCCTGACAGCCACAGGCGTATAGCGATCATTGCAGATAAGCCTGCGGCCAACCTTCAACTTGTAGAACCGAACCGGCATGCCCTCATCCCGTTGGCGCGAGCCGGGCAAAAGGGTGCGCCCCAGGTTTTAAGACGCCGATCTGTCTGAGCCCCGAGCCGTTAGCGAGGGGCGAGTTCGGCGGCGCCTGGGGCGTGCCGTTTTGCACGGGGTTTCGAATGGCCCCGGGGAGCCGGGGATTGTTAAGGGGGCCGCGGTGGCCCCCTTAACCTGTCCGCCGGGCGGAACCGGCATCAAAATCATCATCCGCGCAGCGGATTCCACGCCAGAAAAAACCCAAGTAAATCAGCACCTCGCTACGGCGGGCCGCAAGCTGCACAGCGCTGCCTCCGTAGCACTACGGAGGCGGCGGCGTAATCGTCCGAATGTTGCCGCTGCCCGCGATTGCCTACTATGGAGCCATCGCTGCACCACAACCCACAGGAGCCCCACCATGATCCGCACCACCTGCACCGCCCTGCTGCTCGCCGCCGCCAGCCTGACCCAGGCCGCCCCGCTGACCGAACACAATATCTCGTTGGCCGACGCCCACAAGCTGGCCGCCGACGCCGTGGCACAGTGCCAGGCCAAGGGCTGGAACGTGGCGGTAAGCATTGTGGACCGTGCCGGCAACCTGAAGGCCTTCGCCCGCGCCGACAATGCCGGCCCGCACACCATCGCCGCCAGCCAGGCCAAGGCCTTCACCTCCGCCTCCGCCAAGGCGCCGACCCAGGCGATGATGGAAAACGCGCAGAAGAACCCGGGTGCGGCCAACCTCACCGACATCCCCGGCTTCCTGCTGCTGGGCGGTGGCGTACCGCTGAAGGCCGGTAACGAAGTGATCGGCGCCATCGGCATCGGCGGTGCGCCGGGCGGCAACCTGGACGAACAGTGCGCGCTGGCCGCCATCGACGCCAACGCCGCCATGTTCAAGTAAGTACCGTGCGGCCAACGTTGGCCGCACCAGAGCGTACTGACAATGCCCTTTCGCCACGCGCAAGGGCTTTGTTTTATCAACAGCAAGGCGGCCGCTGCAGGCATCCAGCTGCAGTGGCCCGGCGTTGCCGGGCCCGGCAAAAGCACAAGGCCACGCCCGATGGGCGTGGCCTTGTGCTTTGTTGCGTAGCGGCGAGCTGGTTCAGTCCGCCAGCGCCTGCGCCAGATCGGCCAGGATGTCGTCGATGTCCTCCACGCCGATGGACAGCCGCAGCTGGCCGTCGCGAATGCCCAGCGCCGCCTTCTGCTCCGGCGGCATACCGCCGTGCGACATGGTATAGCTGTGGTTGACCAGCGATTCCACCCCGCCCAGCGACTCGGCCAGCATGAACAAGCGCAGCTTGCCGGCGATACGGCTGGCGGCGGCGCGGCTGTCGTCCTTCAGGTACACGGTGACGATGCCGCCGAAGCGACGCATCTGCCGCTTGGCCAGTTCGTGCCCCGGATGCTCCGGCAGGCCGGGGTAGAACACTTTCTCGATGGCCGGGTGCGTCTGCAGGAAGGCGGCCACCTTCTCGGCGTTGTCGCAGTGGCGCTCCATGCGCAGCGCCAGCGTCTTGATGCCGCGCAGGGTGAGGAAGCAGTCCTGCGGGCCGGCTACCGCACCGGCGGCGTTCTGGATGAACTTGATCGCCTTGTACAGCTCGGCATCGCTCACCGCCACCAGCCCCAGCAGCACGTCGGAATGGCCGCCCAGGTACTTGGTGGCGGAATGCACGGCGATGTCGGCGCCCAGTGCCAGCGGGTTCTGCAGGTAGGGCGTGGCGAAGGTGCTGTCCACCGCCACTTTCACGCCGTGCTGGTGGGCAATGGCCGACAGCGCGGCAATGTCCACCAGGTTCAGCAGCGGGTTGGTGGGCGATTCCAGCCACAGCAGCCTGGTATTGCTGCCGATCAGCGGGGCAAGGTTGGCCGCATCGGTCAGGTCGGCAAAGGTGACCTTGATGCCCTGTGCCGCCATCACCTTGCTGAGGATGCGGTAGGCGCCGCCGTACAGGTCGGCCACGGCAATGACTTCGTCGCCCGGCTGCAGCGTGGCGCGCAGCACCGCGTCCACCGCCGCCATGCCACTGGCGAAGGCCAGGCCGTGTTCGGCGCCTTCCAGCGCCGCCAGGTTGGCTTCCAGCACCGCGCGCGTCGGCGTGCCGGTGCGCGAGTAGGCAAAATCCAGCTGCTCGCCCACTTCGTCATGCGCGAAGGCGGAGGTCTGGTAGATGGGCGGCATCAGCGCGCGCTGGTGGCCGTGGTAGTCATAGCCGGCATGGATGGCCTTGGTGGCGAATTTCATCGACAGCTCCGTAGTCTGTGTAATACAGGTCATTCGGGCCTCAAACGACTACTTTGCCCGTTTGACCGCCCTGCCAAAAATAAAACCGAACCGATGTGCCCCAAACCCGTTGGCGCGAGCCGGGCAAAAGGGTGCGCCCCAGGTTTTAAGACGCCGATTTGTCTGAGTCCCGAGCCGTTAGCGAGGGACGAGTTCGGCGGCGCCTGGGGCGTGCCTTTTTGCACGGGGTTTCGAGCAGCCGCCGGGGAGCCGGGGATCGTTAAGGGGGCCGCGGTGGCCCCCTTAACCTGCTCGCCGGGCGGAACCGGCATCAAAATCATCATCCGCGCAGCGGATTCAAAATCCGAGAACACCAGCAAAACAAGGCTGTAAATACCAGGCTTCGCTCAAGCTACATACCTGCGGCCAAGCTTGCCGGCAAACCGTCATCAGCGCTGGTAGGCGCGCTGCAGTTTGACTTCCACCCGCTTCTGCACCTGCTCGAACAGCGCGCTCAGCACCCAGTAGATGGCGGCTGCCATCAGGTATAGCGGCAGCGGCTGGAAGGTCTGGGCAATCAGGTCCTTGGTGCTCATCATCAGTTCGGACACGGTAATCACCGACACCAGCGAGGTGTCCTTGATCAGCGAGATCAGACTGTTAGCCAGACTGGGCACCGCCAGGCGCAGCGCCTGCGGCGCCACCACGAAGCGCATGCCCTGCCACCAGGACAGGCCCAGCGACAGCGCGGCATCCCACTGGCCGCGATCCACCCCGGCAATGGCGCCGCGCAGGCTTTCCGACAGGTAGGCAGCCACGTTCAGCGTCAGCGCCAGCACGCCGGCAGTAATCGGCTGGAACTCGATGCCCACCGACGGCAGGCCGTAGTAGATCACGAAGATCTGCACCAACAGCGGCGTGCCACGCATGGCGCTGACGTAGAACGCCATCAGCTGCGACAGCAGCGGTATCCGCGCCACACGCGCCAGCGCCACCACGAAGCCCAGCACCAGCCCCAGCACCATAGAGATGCTGGCGAAAAACAGGGTCAGCCCGGCGCCCTTGATCAGCACCGGCATTGCGTCTTTGGCCAGTTGTAGCCAGTCCATGTTGTCTCCTTGCCCGCCAGGAACCTGTTTGCAAGCCGTAAACAGGCTCCAGGCCGGGCCCGCAAATGAAAACGCCTCCGCACGGCGCGGAGGCGTGTGTCAGGTCGCCGATTTTAGCGTGCCGACGGGGCCTTGGACACGTCGATGCCGAACCACTTCACGGAAATCTTCTTGAAGCTGCCGTCCTTGTACATGGCGTTCAGTGCGCCATCGATGGCGGTCTTGAACTTGGGGTTGCCCTTGGCGAACGGGATGCCCATCGAGGTGGTGCCGCCAACCGGTGCACCGGCCTTCAGCGGCAGCTTGGCTTCTTTCAGCGCGAACGGAATCAGCAGGCTGTCGTTGACGGCGGCGTCGATGCGGCCCAGTGCCAGATCCTGCAGGATTTCCGGTGCCGACGGGTAGAACTTGGATTCAATACCGCCCTGCGCCTTCACCATGTCGGCGTAGTTGCTGCCCTGGGTCACGCCCATCTTCTTGCCGGCCAGATCGGCCAGGCTCTTGAAGCCGCGCTTCTCGTCCTTGCGCACGATCAGCTGGGCGCTGGACACGGTGTACGGCACGGAGAAGTCGAACACTTCCTTGCGCTTGTCGGTAATGGACACCTGGTTCATCACCACGTCGAACTTGCCGCCCTGCAGGCCGGCCAGCAGGCCGCTCCATTCGCCGGTGATGAATTCCGGCTTCAGCTTCAGCTTCTTGGCCAGCGCGTCGCCCAGCTCCACTTCGAAACCGGTCAGCTTCTGATCCTTGTCCTTGAAGTTGAACGGCGGGTAGGTGCCTTCCAGCGCGATCTTCAGCGTGCCGCGCTGCTGCACGGTATCCAGCAGGTCGGCGGCGAAGGTGTGAGCGGTGAGGCCAAGCAGCGACAGAGCGAGCAGAGTCTTTTTCATCATTCTTATTCCTTAAAGCTATTGATTGGTTAATCAATAAAACGAACAGCACTTTAACAAAATCGCCGGCGCTACTCCAGCGCCGGCTATGAACATATTTATCTATAGAAATTCACCAGTGGCATAGCACGCCTACCAACCGTTTTCCAGTACCACCTGCCCCGGTGCGGCCAACCTTGCCAGCCGGCAGCCCATCTGCTGCAACTGAGCATAGGTGTCCTTCACCATGCGCGGGTTGCCGCAGATCATGAAGCGCGATACCTCCGGGTCGATGACCAGGCCGGCGGCGGCGGCCAGCTCGCCGCTGGCCAGCAGCGCCGGGATGCGTTCATGCAGGCAGCCAGGTACCTGCTCGCGTGTCACCACCGGCAGGTACTGCAGCTTGTGGGCATAGGCATCGCCATGCAGAGGGTGCTCGCGCAGGGCGGCGATTTCCTCGCGGTAGGCCAGCTCGCCCACCTCGCGCACGCAATGCACCAGCACGATGTGCTCGAAACGCTGCCACACGTCTTCCTGCAGCAGGATGGACAGGTAGGGCGCCAGCCCGGTGCCGGTGGCCAGCAGCCACAGCTGCTCGCCGTCCGGCAGGCGGTCGGCGGTGAAGAAGCCGGTGGCCTTGCGCTCCAGCAGCACGCTGTCACCCACACCCTGCTGCGCCAGCCGGCTGGTGAACTGCCCGCCGGGCACCACGATGGAGTAGAACTCCAGGTAGTCGTCCCACGGGGCAGACACCATGGAATAGGCGCGCCACACATGGCCGCCGTCCGGCAGCGCATGCCCCAGGCGGGCAAACTGGCCGGGGGTAAAGCGGAAGCCTTCCGGGCGCGTCAGGCGAAAGCTAAACAGCTTGTCGTGCCAGCGGTGCAACCAGCTGATGCGCTCGGCGCTGAATTTGTCGTCCTGCTGGGTAGCAGGGGCGGTGATGGTCTCCGACATGATGAATATCCGACTAATTTACTCGGATAATGATCCGCCACTTGCGCCATGAATGCAAGCCGGCATCGTCTGGCCAGCCCGTTGTCATCGCCGTGGCGGCCACCACCGATTTGCGCTGTGCCGGCTGCCGATTTCAACCACAACCGGCTGCGCTCACAGCCGGATACGACCCAAGCGCCAGACGGCGGCTCCCTAGAATGATTCTCACACCGTCCGCAGCCGGACAGCCACTGCGCCAGTCGCAGCCAACCTGGGAGCCAACACACATGCACTTCACCCATGCCATTACCCGCCTGCCGGCGGACTCCGTTGCCAGCGGCCTGACCACCTCCAGCCTTGGCGCGCCGAACCCGGAACTGACCCGCCAGCAGTTCCGCAACTACGTGGACATCCTGCTGAGCCTGGGCCTGACCGTGACCACGCTGCCGGCCGCGCCGGACTACCCGGATGCGCATTTCGTGGAAGACACCGCGGTGATGATGCCGGAGCTGGCCATCATCACCCACCCCGGTGCGCCGTCGCGCCGCGGCGAAGTGGACACCATTGCGCCGGTGGTATCGCGCCTGCGCCATACCGTGCGCATGAGCAGCAATGCGCACATGGATGGCGGCGATGTACTGATGATCGACAAGCGCTTCTTCATCGGCCTGACCAGCCGCACCGACGAGGCCGGCATCCGCGAGTTCGCCGCGGCGGTGGAGAAGTTCGGCTACAGCGTTACCGCCATTGAAGTGGGCGCCGGCCTGCACCTGAAGTCCATCGTCAACTACGTTGGCCGCAACACCGTGATCCTGTCGGAAGACAGCGTGGACCACCCGGCCTTCCGCGGCTTCAACCAGATCGTGCTGGCCAAGGAAGAGGAATACGCCGGCAACACGCTGTGGATCAACGACACGCTGATCACCCCCAGCGGCTACCCGGACACGCTGAAGAAGCTGAAGACCCTGGGGCTGCCCATCATCGAGACCGACACCAGCGAGATCCGCAAGATGGATGGCGGCCTCACCTGCATGTCGCTGCGCTTCTAAGTCCGGCTTACGGAGGAGAAACATCATGTACAAGAAAATCACTGCACTCATGCTGGCCGGCGTGCTGGGTCTGGCCGCCGGCCAGGCCGGCGCTGCCGGCATCAAGGAAATCCGCTGGGGCGTGGATGGCGGCTACCCGCCGTTCGACGTGCTCTCGCCCAGCGGCGAGATCACCGGCTTCGACCCGGACATCGCCAAGGCGGTGTGCGCCGAGCTGAAAGCGCGCTGCGTGTTCGTGAAGCAGCCGTTCGACAGCATGATCGCGGCGCTGAACGCCAACAAGTACGACGCCATCATTGCCTCGCTCAACATCACGCCGGAGCGCGAGAAGGAAGTTGCCTTCACCGACAAGTACTACGCGTCGGCACCGCAGCTGGTGGCCCGCAAGGGCAGCAAGCAGGGCCTGACCGGCAAGACGGTGGGCGTGCAGTCCGGCTCCATCCACGAGGCCCTGGCCAAGAAGTTGTGGGGTAGCAAGGGGGTGAAGATCACCACCTATGCCAACCAGGACAACGTCTACCTGGACCTGGCTTCCGGCCGCATTGACGCTGCGCTGCAGGACAACATCCAGGCAGCCACCAGCTTCCTCAACACCGAGCACGGCAAGAACTTCGCCTTCCTCGGCCCCAAGCTGGGAGACGGCGGCAGTACCCCGGTGGCGATTGCCCTGCGCAAGAACGATAGCGAGCTGAAGGCGGCGATCAACCACGCGCTGGCCGCCATTCGCGCCAACGGCCAGTACGAGAAGATCCGCAAACAGTACTTCTCGTTCGATATCTACAACTGATGCAGCCCGCCGGCGCCTGCGGCCCAGCCGTGCGCGCCGGCGCCACCTGCTGCATGAGGAGTCCATCATGGTGTCCTCCTATCTGCCCCTGCTGCTGGGCGGCGCATTGCTGAGCCTGCAGGTTGCCCTGCTGTCCCTGCTGCTGGCCTTGCTGATCGGCCTGGCCAATGCGTCCATCAAGCTGTTCGGCCCGCCGTGGCTGCGCCTGCTGTCCACCACCTACACCACGGTGATCCGCGGTATCCCCGAGCTGGTGATGATGCTGCTGCTGTTCTTTGGCGGCGAATGGTGCTTCAACCTGCTGCTGCACAGCGTCGGGCTGCCGAATGTGGAATTCAACAAATTCGCCGCCGGGGTGCTGACCATCGCCTTCATCTATGGCGCCTACTACACCGAGACCTTCCGCAGCGCCTTCATGGCGGTGCCCAAGGGCCAGCTGGAGGCCGGTCTGGCCTACGGCATGAGCCCATGGCGGGTGTTCCGCGCCATCCTGTTCCCGCAGATGCTGCGTTACGCCCTGCCCGGCATCAACAACAACTGGCTGGCGCTGATGAAGTCGGCGGCACTGGTGTCGCTGATCGGCCTGGAAGACATGGTGTGGCTGGCGGAACAGGCCGGGCGCGCCACGCAGAAGCCCTTCCTGTTCTACTTTCTGATCTGCCTGCTGTACCTGCTGATCACCGCGACCTCCGGCGGGCTGTTCCGCTGGGTTGGCCGCCGCGCCAGCTACTGACCGGGAGACGATGCATGAACGAGATTCTCAAGACGCTGCCCGCCTTCCTGTGGACGGACGGCAGCCAGCTCACCGGCCTGGTGATCACCGCCAAGCTGTTCCTGCTGTCCGCGGTATTCGGTGTGGCGCTGGCCATCGCACTGGCGCTGCTCAAGGTATACGGCCACCCGCTGCTGGCCTGGCCGGTGCGAGCCTTCAGCTACTTCTTTCGCGGCACCCCGCTGTTCCTGCAGCTGATGCTGCTCTACTACGGCCTGTCGCAGTTCGAGCTGGTACAGGATGGCTGGCAACAGGAGAACGGCTTCTGGCTGCTGTTCCGCGACGCCAGCTTCTGCGCGGTGCTGGCCTATGTGCTGAACACCGCCGCCTACGGACTGGAGATCCTGGCCGGCGCGCTGGAAACCTACCCGCGCGAGGAAATCATGGCGGCCGAGGCCTTCGGCATGTCGCGGCTGAAGCTGATCCGCCGCATCGTGCTGCCCGGTGCGCTGCGGCGGGTGATACCGGTGTTCAGCAACGAAATGGTGTTCCTGCTGCATGCCACCGCGCTGTCGTCCACCGTCACCCTGCTGGACATGACCGGCGTGGCGCGCGCGCTGTACGCCAACACCTATTCGCCGTTTTTCCCGTTCCTGATGGCGGCGGCACTGTACCTGTGCTGCACCTTTGCCCTGCTGGCGCTGTTCATGGGTGCGGAAAGACGCTGGCTGGCCTTTCTGCGCCCCCGCAAGCACTGACACTGGCGCCAGCACCGAACCCGGCATGCGGCCAACTTGCGATACTGACACTTTCATGAGGAGCCCGTCATGGCCATGCACACCCGGACGCATCCGCTACAGCACGGCAGTATCGGTTGCCAGTATGCGTTGACCAGCCTGCATTACGGCCAGGCGGACGGCAGCCGCCGGGCCTATCTACAAGCCAGCCTGCATGCGGACGAGCTGCCTGGCATGCTGGTACTGCACCACCTGCGCCAGCTGCTGGCCGCTGCCGACGCGCAGGATGCGATCCAGGGCGAAATCGTACTGCTGCCGTTTGCCAACCCGCTGGGGCTGGCACAACGGCTGATGCATGACCCGCAGGGGCGCTTCGAACTGAACAGCGGCGAAAACTTCAACCGCCTGTTTCCGGATTACTACGCGCTGGTACGCGACCAGGTGGCGCCCCTGCTGGGCCAGCAGGCAGAGCACAACCGCGACATCGTCCGGGCCGCCATTCACGATGCGCTGGCCCGGATGCAGCCCGGCTCGGCGCTGGCCGCCCTGCGCCACACCCTGTCCACACTGGCGCAAGGCAGCGACCTGGTGCTGGACCTGCACTGCGATCGCGAAGCGGTGCTGCACCTGTACACCGACGAGCCGTTCTGGCCGGATTGCGAAGCACTGGCGCGCTATCTGGGTGTGGCTGTCACCGTGCTCGGGCGCAATGCCGGCGGCAGCACCTTCGAGGAGTCTTGTGGTCAGGTGTGGTGGCGGCTGGCGCGGGAGTTTGCGGCACAACATCCGCTGGCTCCCGGCTGCGTGTCGGCCACCATCGAGCTGCGCGGCCAGGGTGACCTGCAGCACGAGCAGGCCCGCCGCGATGCCGCCGCCATTTACGCCTTCCTGCAACGGCGCGGCCATATCGCGGGGGATGCCCCCGAACTGCCGCCACCGGTAGCCCGGCCGATGTACTGGGAAGGCATGCAGAGTCTTGTTGCGCCGCACGCCGGGCTGCTGGTCCATACCCGGCCGCTTGGCGCCAGCGTCCGTGCCGGCGAAAGCGTCGCCGAAGTGATCGACGTCCAGCACAACCGGGTCAGCGCCATCTGCAGCGCCAGCGACGGCATTCTCTACGCCCGCCAACGCCCCGGCTACTTTCTGGCCGGTGCCGAACTATGCCGCGTTGTCGGCCACGATGACACCGGGCACGGCGCCGTGATGCTGGCCTGAAGCGCCAGGCCGGATCTGCCGGCAAGCGCAGCACTGCAGCATCGATCGCCAGCGCGCACGGCCCATGCGGCCAACCTTATGCCTCAGGCAAGTCTTGCCGCTGCCGCTTGATGGGTTGCAGCTCGGTGGTGGTGAGAATCTTGTGGATCTTGAAAGCAGTGCTGTTGAGCCAGCGCTCGGCCAGCTCGCGGTACTGCTTCATGTCGCGGCAGCCGATGCGGATCAGGAAATCGAAATTGCCGCTCACCAGCCAGCAGTCCAGCACCTCCGGCGTGTTCAGCAGCTCGCGGGTGAAGGCCTGCTGCGACACCGCATGGTCGGCCAGCTCCACCTCGGCCAGGATCACCACCGCATGCTGCGGCTGCGGCAGGTCGACAATGGCGGTATAGCCCTTGATGATGCCGGCCTTTTCCAGCCGGCGTACCCGCTCCAGGCACGGTCGCGGCGTCAGGTTCACATGCTCCGACAGTTTCTGGAAGGAAATGCGGCCATCCTGCTGCAACACAGCGAGGATTTTCAGGTCGATGCGATCTAGCGTGAACTTCTTTTCCATGATGGCCCGGGCAATGGGTAGGATGGCGGCGGTACGGAGACGGACAGTTTACACAGCGCCGGGCGCTTGCGGCCAACCTCTGCTGTGTTGCCAGCTGGCCGCGACATAAAACTCCCGCACAACCTGCCACCGGCAGCCACAATGAAACAGGATGCCCCCCGCCATCCCAGCCAAGGAGCACAACATGACCGAGCAAGGCGCCATGCCACACGGTAGCGGCTACGAGGAGGCCATGCGGCTGCTATCCACGCTGATCAGCCATTACACCGCGGTCATCAGCCAGGAAATGGCCAAGCCGACGCAGTCCACTGAAATCATCCACCACGCCCGCCATTCCCGCGAGGAGCTGTGGCAGCTGCGTGATGCGCTGGAGCCACAGGACAACCAGCAGATCGACAGCGTCATCGCACAATACGGCCCGCTGGTGCGCGAACTCGGCCACTAGCCGGCCACCTCACGATTCCACACTGTCAGACCGGCAGACGCAGCGTGCTGGAGCATGCCCCTGCCGCCTGTTATGCTTTCGGTATCGATAAAACGAAAGTGCCCGTCCCCAGGCACAGGGAGGTGGTATGCAGGCAATGAAAGGCGTGGCAGCGACGCTGGCCCTGGCCGCAGTTGCATGGTGCGGCATCGTTCCCGGCATCGTCGGCATGCGCAGCGAAGACAAGCTGCGCAGCGACTTCGCCAAATTGTCCAGCAGTGCGGCGGGCTCCATGCTGACGCTGGAGCAGTTCGATCGCGGCTGGTTCTTCTCCACCGCCAAGGCCAGGCTGCAGCTGCCGCTGGCCAACGGCCTGCTGGCGGCCGAGATCGACTACAAGATCAACCAGTTCGCCATCCCCTTTGTGCGCTGGTCGCGCACCGACTACAGCATCGTGCCGCTGGATGCGGCAGGCCGCCCGGCGGGCGAGCCGCTGCATCTGGACATGCACACCATCCGCGGTGTCGATGGCAGCAACACCACCAGCCTGTCCGGCCATGACCTGACGCTTGGCGGCCCTGCCGGCACGCTGAACTTCAGCATCGACGGGCAGCTGCAGGCGAAAGAAGGCCAGCCTGTCAGTTACGATCTGAACATGCCGGCATTCAGCTACCAGATCCCGCTGGCGGGCCGTGCCGACGGCGTTACCGTGCGCGGCAGCAATATCAAGCTGAGCGGCTCGCTGGCAGCGGGCGGCTTTGCGGCAGACCAGCCGTGGGCATCGCAGACCAGCCAGAAGCTGGACAGCATCGAGGTGCTGGCAGGCGGCAGCAGCCTGCTGCACATCGGCCCCGGCCACGGCGACGTGGCGGTACAGGACCAGGGCAGCAATGTGGCCGCCCACTATCGCTCGCACCTGTCCAGCCTCAGCATCAGCCCGCCCGGTCGCCAGGCCCTGCTCCTCGACAATATCGACGTCGATTTCTCCTACGCCAATATCAGCAAGCAGGAATTGATCGCCTGGCAGAAGGAGTCCACCGACCTGCGCCTGCGCCTTGCCGGCCAGAATGACCCGCACGCCCTGCAGCAGGCCATGTCCGAGATGATCCGCCGCCATATCGGTGGCTTCCTCATGCAATCGCCTTCGTTCAGCCTGGACCGCCTGGCCATGCACACCCCGCAGGGCAATCTTGCCGCCAGCCTGGCAGTGAGCTTCGACGGCAAGGGCACCACGGCAGCCAGCATCACCCCGCAATGGCTGCAGCAGCAGGGCAAGAGCCGCGTGACGCTGAAAGCCGGCCTGACGCTGGACCGCAGCCTGATCAGCGCGCTGAGCAGCAAGGCGCCGACGCCGGAGCAGGCGGCGCAAGCGCAACTGACGGCGGAGGCCGCCATTACCCAATGGAAGGGCAAGGGCTGGCTCAAGGATGACGGCAAGCAGCTCAGCACCAGCCTGCTGGTGGATGCCTCCGGCATCAAGGCCAACGGTCAGCCATTCGACCCGGCCACCGCCTGGCCCGGCACGGCCGCCACGCCCGCTGCGGCACTGCCGGCCGGCGCTGCATTGCCGCCGCCTGGCGCCAGGATAGGCCCGCAGGGCCTGCCTGCCGCCACCGCGCTGCCGCCGGCTGCGGCTACCCCGCCGCTGGTAGTGCAAGCTGCAGCAGCACCGGCGTATGCCCCCGCCCTGAGCGGCAAGGCCGCCACCACAACCACAGCGCCGCCCACGCCACCGAAAACCCGGCCGCGCCCACGCCACCACCTGCCCGGCCCCGCCGTCGATCTGCGGCAGTGCCTGTCACTCGCATCGGACCGTGCCATCATGCGCTGCGCCAACCGCTGACAGCACGGCCGCCAGATGGCAAAACACCCCTGAAACATTGCGTTTCAGGGGTGTTTTGCATTGCGCTGCCTGCGGTGCAGGCAGGCGCAGCGATACGGCGGCTTAGACGTTGAACAGGAAGTTCAGCACATCGCCATCCTGCACCACGTAGTCCTTGCCTTCGGCGCGCATCTTGCCGGCTTCCTTGGCCTTGGCTTCGCCCCCCAGGGCGATGAAGTCGGCGTAGGAGATGGTCTGTGCGCGGATGAAGCCGCGTTCAAAGTCGGTGTGGATCACGCCGGCAGCCTGCGGCGCGGTGTCGCCCACGTGGATGGTCCAGGCGCGCACTTCCTTCACACCGGCGGTGAAGTAGGTCTGCAGGCCCAGCAGCTTGTAGCCGGCGCGGATCAGGCGATCCAGACCCGGCTCTTCCAGGCCCAGGGTCTCCAGGAATTCGGCCTTGTCGGCGTCGTCCAGCTCGGCGATCTCGGATTCAATGGCCGCGCACAGCGCCACTACCGGTGCGCCTTCCTTGGCGGCGTATTCTTCCACACGCTGCAGCAGCGGGTTGTTGCTGAAGCCGTCTTCGGCCACGTTGGCCACGTACATCGCTGGCTTGATGGTGAGCAGGCACAGCGGCTTGATCAGCGCCTTGTCCTCGTCGGACAGGCCCAGCGAGCGCGCCGGCTGGCCTTCGTTCAGGTGCGGCACCAGTTTTTCCAGCACGGCTACCAGCGCGCGCGCATCCTTGTCGCCGGCCTTGGCCTTCTTGCCTTCACGAGCCACGGCCTTCTCCACGGAGGACAGGTCGGCCAGCGCCAGTTCGGTGAGGATGGTCTCGATGTCGGCGATCGGGTCTACCTTGCCGGCCACGTGCACGATGTTCGGGTCGTCGAAGCAACGCACCACGTTGACGATGGCATCGGTCTCGCGGATGTTGGCCAGGAACTGGTTGCCCAGGCCTTCGCCCTTGGAGGCACCCGCCACCAGGCCGGCGATGTCGACGAATTCAACAATGGCCGGCTGGATCTTCTGCGGGTTGATGATCTTGGCCAGTTCGGCCAGGCGATGATCCGGCACTTCCACGATGCCCACGTTGGGCTCGATGGTGCAGAACGGGTAGTTGGCCGCTTCGATGCCGGCCTTGGTCAGCGCATTGAACAGGGTGGACTTGCCGACGTTGGGCAGGCCGACGATACCGCACTTCAGACTCATGGTAATTCCTCGTTGTGTTCGGCCCGCCCGCCGGGCGGGGCAACAAAGGCAGCGATTTTAGCACTTCGGCTGCCTGTATTTTGTGCAATGTGCGGCCAACGTTGGCCGCATGTCAGCGTTCGCTACTTGGCGGCGGTGTGCAGCGTCTTCATCGCTGCCGCCATATCGCCGGCCAGCACGCTGGGCATCACCTGCAGCGACTTGGCCACTGCATCGTCTATGGCCTGCTGCTCTTCGGCGCGGGCCTTTTTCAGCACGAAGTTGGCCACTTCGTTGCGGTCGCCCGGGTGGCCGATGCCCAGGCGCAGACGCCAGAAGTTGGGGCTGCCCAGCCGGGCGATGATGTCTTTCAGGCCGTTGTGGCCGCCATGGCCGCCGCCCTGCTTCAGCCGCGCGGTGCCCGGCTGCAGGTCCAGCTCGTCGTGCACCACCAGGATCTCTTCCGGAGTGATCTTGTAGAAGCGCGCCAGCGCCGCCACCGCCTGGCCGGACAGGTTCATATAGGTCATCGGCTTGAGCAGCCACAGCTCGCCGGATGGCACTGCGGCACGCGCCGCCTCGCCAAAGAATTTGCTTTCGGCACGCAGGCCGGCCTTGTGCTGCCAGGCCAGTTCATCCACCAGCCAGAAGCCGGCGTTGTGACGGGTCTTTTCGTATTCGGGGCCGGGGTTGCCCAGCCCGACTACCAGTCGGATCGCCATGTTCGATTCCAATGAAAAACCCGCTGCCAGGTAACCGGTCAGCGGGTTGTCTGCGCCCGGCTAGCCGGGCGGCACGCATGCATTACGCGCGAGCGAAGTCCAGATGCAGAACCAGCTGCTTGTACGGGTGCAGTTGGAAGTCGGCAACTTTTACCAGCTCCTTCTGACCGTCGATCACCAGTTCGATGGCTTCCTTGTGGAAAGCTTCGTTCTTCAGTGCGTGGTAGATGGTGTTGTGATCCAGGGTGATGGATACGGCTTCTTTGCCAGCGCCGTAAACAACAGCCGGGGTTTGGCCAGCGCGACGCAGGCGGCGGCTCGCACCAGTACCTTCCAGTTCGCGCTTGGCAGCGATCAGTTCGATTGCCATTGAGTATTACTCCAGTTTCATTAAAAGTCGCCCGCCCCACCGCGACCAGTGGGGCCGACGTTTACGGCAGGACGGCGCCTGCCGAAACCAGCTCTTCGTTGAAGAGGTAGGACACCGACTCTTCGTTGTTGATGCGACGCAGGGTCTCGGCGATCAGGCCGGCGATGGATACCACGCGGATGCGGCTGCTCTGCTTGGCGGCAGCCACCAGCGGGATGGTATCGGTAATCACTACCTGGTCGATGTCCGAATTGTTGATGCGATCCACGGCCTGGCCGGAGAACACGGCATGCGATGCATAGGCCAGCACGCGCTGGGCGCCACGCTCTTTCAGCGCGGAAGCGGCCTTGCACAGGGTGTTGGCGGTGTCGATCATGTCGTCGATGATCAGACAGGTACGGCCTTCGATATCACCGATGATGTTCATCACCTCGGCCACGTTGGCCTTCGGGCGACGCTTGTCGATGATGGCCAGATCGGTGTTCAGCGCTTTGGCCACGGCACGGGCGCGCACTACGCCGCCCACGTCCGGGCTTACCACGATCAGGTCTTCGATGCGCTGCGAGCGGATGTCCTTCAGCAGTACCGGGGTGGCGTACACGTTGTCCACCGGCATGTCGAAGAAGCCCTGGATCTGGTCGGCGTGCAGGTCAACGGTCAGTACGCGGTCGATACCGGCGCTGGTCAGCATGTTGGCTACCAGCTTGGCGGTGATCGGCACACGGGCGGAACGCGGACGACGATCCTGACGGGCGTAACCGAAGTACGGAATCGCCGCGGTGATACGACCGGCGGAAGCGCGCTTGAGCGCATCGGCCATGGTCAGGATTTCCATCAGGTTGTCGTTGGTCGGTGCACAGGTCGGCTGCAGGATGAACACGTCGCGACCGCGCACGTTCTCCAGCAATTCCACCGCCACTTCACCATCGCTGAACTTGCCCACGTCGGCACGGCCGAGGGAAATATCGAGGTGCTTGACCACGTTCTGTGCAAGTTCCGGATTTGCGGTACCGGTGAAAACCATCAAACTGTCGTAAGCCGCCATAACTCAATGCCTTGGATCGGGAGATAAAGAAAAAGCGTGTAAGGGAAACTTACACGCTTTTTTTCTTAGTTCACTGCTGTGTTTTGGCTGAGGAGGAAGGATTCGAACCTTCGAATGCCGGAATCAAAATCCGGTGCCTTAACCAACTTGGCGACTCCCCAGTATCCGTTCAATCATGCAGAGATTTGGCTGAGGAGGAAGGATTCGAACCTTCGAATGCCGGAATCAAAATCCGGTGCCTTAACCAACTTGGCGACTCCCCAGTATCCTTTACGCTTCCCCGTCGTACAGTGGATGAGTCGCTAACCCCTTGGCAACAAATCCGACCATATCTTTCGACAAGGACTGGAATACTGTTTTTGCTTGATCTTCACTTGGCAGCTCCAGAAACACACATGCTCCCGAACCTGTCATCAGCGGCGAACCGTATTCACGTAATCGATTCAAAGCCTCATTTACCGCTGGATACATTGCTGTTACAACGCGCTGCAAATCATTTTGTTTTTGCGCTGCGCCGAACAGGCTTCGCATTATGGAGAACCGGGCCTCCCCTGTCAACAGCATTTGTGAAAATTGCTGAAATACCGGGCCGGTCGGCACCGACACCGGTGGCTTGCATACCACATACCAGGCGGCCGGCAATTCGATGGCTTCCAGCGCCTCGCCGATGCCGCGGGCACGCGCATTGCGGCCGAAAATGAATACCGGCACATCGGCGCCCAGCTGCACGCCAAGGTCCATCAGCGCCTGGCGCGACAGCCCGCAAGCCCACAGTTTGTTGAGTGCCAGCAGTACGGTGGCGGCATCGGAGGAGCCGCCGCCCAGGCCGCCGCCCATCGGAATGCGCTTGCTGATGCGCAGGCTGGCACCCAGCGGGCAGCCGGTGGCCTGCTGCAGCAGACGCGCGGCGCGCACGGCAAGGTCCTGCTCCGGTGCCACGCCCGGCGTCGGCGTTTCCAGCTCGATGCGGCCATCGTCGCGCACGGCGATGTCGATATCGTCACAAAAATCGATGAAGCGGAAGTCGGTATCCAGCAGGTGGTAGCCATCCTCGCGCTTGCCGGTGATCAGCAGGGTGAGGTTGAGTTTGGCCGGGGCGGCAAAGCGTTGGAATTGCAGATTCATGGCTGGGTAGAAAGCGGGGATGAGGCGTCGCTGCCGCGCCAGTCGGAGAACACCAGGCGGATGCTCAGGCCTTCGCGCTCCAGCTCCAGCCGGCGTGGCAGATGGGTGGTGGCGTCCTGGCTGTGGCGGATCAGCCAGCCCTGCTGCTGCAGGCGGCCGTCCGCAGCCTGCTCCGCCTGGATGCCGGGCGCGGCCAGGCCGCGCGCCCACCAGGCCAGATTGGACAGCGGCAGCGGCCAACCCAGGGTGTCCTCGGTCAGGCTTTCCACGTCGGTGGCCCGGCGCTCCTGGCCATCGGCCAGCAGGCGCACGCCGCTGGCATCGCGCCGCAGGCTGGCCACGGTGGTGCCGATGGGGGTTTTGACGTTGAGCTGGTCACTGCCGGCGCTGTGCTGCCAGTCGAAGCTGGCAAGCTGCCCCCTGCCCTGGTAGTTCACCGCCAGGCGGCCGCTGGTGCTGAACGGGCTGTCGACAACGTTGGCCGCAGGGGCCGACATGGAATGGCTTACTTCCGGGGTGGTGGCGCAGGCTGCCAGCAGCAGCAGGCAACCCGACACCAGCCAGTGGGCTAACTTCATGGTTTGATGCGGTCCAGGGTTTCCTTCAGCACCGGGTGGTCCGGCGCGCTCTTGCGGGCTTCGTCCCAGACATGCCGGGCTTCATCCTTGCGGCCCAGCGACCACAGCACCTCGCCCAGGTGGGCGGCCACTTCGGCATCCGGCAACCGGGCATAGGAGGCCTGCAGATGCGGCAACGCCTCGCTGGCAAGCCCCTGCTTGAACAGCACCCAGCCCAGGCTGTCGAGAATCATGGCATTGTCCGGCTCGGCCTTCAGCGCGCGCTGGATGTAGCTCTGTGCTTCTTTCAGCTGCACGCCGCGGTTGGCCATGACGTAGCCCAGCGCGTTGAGGCCCTGCACATCGTCCGGCTTCAGCCGCACCACGGTGCGCAGATCCTGCTCCGCCTCGGCGGAACGGCCCAGCTGATCAAGCAGCAAGGCGCGCTCGTACAAGAGGTCGGTCTGTTCCGGGTCCTGCTTCAGCGCACCGCCAAGAATGCCCAGGGCGGCATCGTACTGTTTGGCGTCTCGCGCCAGCATGGCCTGCGCTTCGGCAATGCGCTCGCTGTCCGCCTGCTGCTCGGCCAGGTTGTTGAGGCTGTCGATGGCCTCGCGCCACTGGCCGTCGGCAGCCTGGATCTGCGCGGCACGCACCCGTGCCTGCAACAGGCTGTCGCCGCCATCCACCTGCATATACCAGCGGCGGGCTTCTGCCGGCTGCTTCAGTTCGTCGGCCAGCTGGCCCAGGGTGAAGCGCAGCGTATTGCTGTCGCTGTAGCCGGCGCGCAGCGCGGCTTCCAGCAGTTTGCGTGCCTGCGGCAGCTCGCCGGTCTGGTAGGCCAGCAGGCCATGCAGGTACAGCAGTTCGCCGTTGTTGGCAAAGCGGCTCTCGATACTGGCGGCATGCGCCTCGGCCTCGGCAAAACGCTTTTCGCCGGCCAGCAGGCGGATATAGCTGGTATTCAGTTCGATGCTGGACTGCGGGCGGCGCGCCAGTTCCTGTTTCAGGAAGCTGATGGCATCGGCTGCCGACTGGCGGCGCAGGCGGTCCACCTGCCACAGCACCGGCAGATCCCACTGCGGCGCGGTACGCGCCAGTTGCGCGAACCCGCTATCCACCGTGGGCTGGTCGCCCGCCTCGGCGGCCACCGCGATCAGCGCGAAATGCGCCTCCGGCAGGTCCGGGTAGCGTGCGGCCAACTCGCTGACCAGGGTTTCGGCGCCCTGCTTGTCGCTCTGTACCGCGGCCAGGCGCGCCAGTTGCACGAACACGCCGGCGGCGCGTTGCGGCTGGCGCGCCAGCTCGGCTTCGATCAGCGGACGGCTTTCCGCCAGCTTGCCGCCACGCAGCAGCGCGATGATCAGCTGTTCACGCGCGGTGTCCGCGGTCGGCTCCAGCTCCAGCCACAGCGACAGCGCGGTGGTGGCGCTTTGCAGCTGGCCGGCAAACATGGCGAATTCGGCGGCGCGGCGGGCGATGCGCGGGTCGCGGCTTTCGCGCGCCAGGGCGATATAGGTTTCGGCCGCCTGCGGTGCGGCGCCGTTGCGGGCCGCCATTTCACCGGCCAGCAGGCCGTACAGCCACTCGGCACGCAGTTGCTGGTGCGGAATGGCCGGGTTGTCTTCATCACGCGGCGGCGCGTCGTCGGCCGCGGCACTGGCCGCCTTGCTCGCCTGGGCGTTGGCCGCGGGCGCGGCGTGGGGCAGGCTGGCACATGCCGACAATGCCAGCGGCGTGAGTACGGCAAACAGACGGAACAAAGCGTTCATGCACGGAACCTGTATTCATCACAGGCGGGTAGAATACCACGCCATTCACACTATTCATGCCATCCTGCCATGCCCGAATTACCAGAAGTCGAAACCACGCGCCGCGGCGTCGCGCCACAACTGGAAGGCGCCACCGTGCGCGAAGTGATCGTGCGCGAGGGGCGCCTGCGCTGGCCGATTCCGCCGCAGTTGCCGGCGCTGCTGGCCGGCCGCTGCGTACGCAGCGTGAGCCGGCGCGCCAAATACCTGCTGGTGGATTTCGAGCATGGCACGCTGATCGTGCATCTGGGCATGTCCGGCAGCCTGCGTTTCGTGGCGCCGGGCACCGAGCCGGAGAAGCATGACCATGTAGACATCGTGCTGGGGCAAACGGTTCTGCGTTATCGCGACCCGCGCCGCTTTGGCGCCATGCTGTGGCAGCAGGGGCCGGTGGAGGCGCACCCGCTGCTGGCGAACCTCGGCCCGGAGCCGCTGTCCGATGCTTTCGGCGGCGAAGTGCTGTACCAGGCCAGCCGCCGCAAGGGCAGCGCCATCAAGCTGCTGATCATGGACAACCACGTGGTGGTGGGGGTGGGCAATATCTACGCCAACGAGTCGCTGTTCTACGCCGGCATCCACCCGGCGCGTGCGGCCAACTCGCTGCGCCGCGAGGAGTGCGAACGCCTGGCCGCCGAGATCAAGTCGGTGCTGGCGCGCGCCATCGAGGCCGGCGGCAGCACGCTGCGCGATTTCATCGACGCCAAGGGCAAGCCGGGTTACTTCCAGCAAAGCTACAAGGTGTACGGCCGCCGCGAGCAGCCTTGCCACGACTGCGGCACGCTGATCTGCGAAATCCGCCAGGGCCAGCGCAGCACCTGTTTCTGTCCGCACTGCCAGCCGCTGTAAAACATTTGCCATCGCCGCGGGTTACACTGCCATTAACCGTCAACCCTCTGTCATCATCGTGCACCAGACCACCTCCCTGCTTGTCCGCCTGCTCCGCATCGCCCGTCTTGCCGCGCACGTTTTCCGCGGCGTGATCACCATTGCCACGCTGTACCCGCGGCTGTCGCAGCCGGAAAAGGCGGTAATCACCCAGCGCTGGTCGCAGCAGCTGCTGCACATTCTGGCCATCAAGGTGAAGGTGACCGGCCAGGCGCCTGGCGTCTACCCGCCGCACACCCTGGTGGTAGCCAATCATGTGTCCTGGCTGGACATCTTCGCGCTCAACAGCGTGACGGTTTCGCGCTTCGTGGCCAAGAAGGAGCTGCGCGACTGGCCGCTGGCCGGCTTCCTGATCAAAAGCGCCGGCACGCTGTTCATCGACCGCAGCAAGCGCCGCGATACCAGCCAGGTGAACAAACAGTTGGCCGCAGCACTGCACAACGGCGACTGCATGGCGGTGTTTCCGGAAGCCACCACCTCGGACGGCACCGGGCTACTGCCGTTCAAGTCCTCGCTGTTCGAAGCCGCACGGCTGGCCGGCGCCACGGTGCAGCCGGTGGCGATCCGCTACGTGTCGCCCGGCGGCCATTACTGTGCCTCCGCCGCCTATGCCGGCGATACCAGCTTCGGCCAGAGCCTGTGGGCGGTGCTGTCCACCCGCGCCATGGTGGTGGAGCTGAGCTTCACCGCCGCCATGCCGGCCGCCGACGCCAGCCGCTTCGCACTGTCCGAATCGTCCCGCAGCGCCATTGCCGCCGCGCTGGACCTGCCCGCCGACGCCTGAGCCCTCCCTCCGAGGCCACACCGCCGGCACGCCGCATGCGGGTTTTCCGCAATGCGGCTTTCCCTGATCGGGAAATACCCAATTTTGCGCCTCCCTGATGCCCAGCATCATCAGCGGGCCTGTTCACTGTCTTTTGGCAACTGCGCCAGCCCTGCCAGCCACAGCCATAAAAAAACATTGCACAGGCTCCTATAAAGCAAACAGAGAAGGCAGCCGCACTGCCTGCTACACGGAGAGCGCAATGTCAGCCAAGAAACTGCACCACGGCCTGTATTTCCAGGTACTGGTGGCCATCCTGCTGGGTGTCGCCGTCGGCCATTTCATGCCGGAATTCGGTGCCAAACTCAAACCGCTGGGCGATGGCTTCATCAAGCTGGTGAAGATGATGATCGCCCCCATCATCTTCTGCACCATCGTGGTCGGCATTGCCAGCATGGAAGACATGAAGAAGGTTGGCCGCGTCGGTGGCAAGGCGCTGCTGTACTTCGAGGTGGTTACCTCGCTGGCGCTGGCCATCGGCCTGGTGGTGGTGAACGTGCTCAAGCCGGGTGCCGGCATGAACGTGAACCCGGCCACCCTGGATGCCGGCGCCATTGCCAAGTACACCAGTACCGCGGCGCACCAGAGCACGGTGGATTTCATCATGCACATGATTCCGGATAGCGTGGTGGGCGCCTTCGCCGAGGGCGAGATCCTGCAGGTGCTGCTGTTCTCGGTGCTGTTCGGCGCCGGGCTGTCGCTGATGGGCGAATCCGGCAAGCCGGTGCTGGCGCTGTTCGAGAAAATCTCGCACGTGCTGTTCAAGGTGATCGGCTTCATCATGAAGCTGGCCCCGATCGGCGCCTTTGGCGCCATGGCCTTCACCATCGGCAAATACGGCGTGGGCAGCCTCACCCAGCTGGCTGCGCTGATGGGCAGCTTCTACGTGACCTGCGTGCTGTTCATCGCCCTGGTGCTGGGCTCCATTGCCCGCGCCTGCGGCTTCAATGTGTGGAAGCTGATCAAGTACATCCGCGAGGAGCTGCTGATCGTGCTGGGCACCTCGTCATCCGAATCGGCGCTGCCGCGGCTGATGAGCAAGCTGGAGCAGCTGGGCTGCGCCAAGCCGGTGGTGGGGCTGGTGATTCCCACCGGCTACTCCTTCAATCTGGACGGCACCTCGATCTACCTGACCATGGCGGCCATCTTCATCGCCCAGGCCTGCAATATCGATCTGAGCCTCACCCAGGAGCTGACCATCATCGGCGTGCTGCTGCTCACCTCCAAGGGCGCTGCCGGTGTGACCGGCTCCGGCTTCATCACCCTGGCCGCCACCCTGGCGGTGGTGCCGCAGATTCCGGTGGCGGGCCTGGCGCTGATTCTCGGCATCGACCGCTTCATGTCCGAAGCGCGCGCCCTCACCAACCTGATCGGCAACGCGGTAGCCACTGTGGTGGTGGCCAAGTGGGAGAACTCGCTGGACATCGACCAGCTGCACAACGAGCTGGCCAACCCCACTCCACTCAGCGATTCGCCCTCGCACCAGTATCACTGATGCCCCTCATGACAAAGCCCCGGTGTCCGCACCGGGGCTTTTTGTTGGAGTGCCGGCCGCTTGCGGCCAACCTTACGCGATGTCGCGGTAAGCCTGGCACGGCAGCGAGAACACTGCCCTGTCTTCCAGCCGCACCGCGGTGAGGCTGCCGCCCCACAGGCAGCCGCTGTCTATCGCCAGAATGTCCTCCGACAGCATCAGCCCCAGCGCCGACCAGTGGCCGCACACGATGGGCGTATCGGCACTGCGGCGGTTCTCCGCCTCGAACCACGGCACCAGGTTGGCCGGCGCGCCCTCCAGCTCGCCCTTGTAGGCCAGATCCAGCTCGCCGTCACGGGTGATGAAGCGCATGCGCGTCATTACGTTCACCACCATGCGCAGCCGGTCCATGCCCTTGAGGTCATCCTGCCAGCGGATGGGCTTGTTGCCGTACAGCTTGGAGAAGAAGCTGCGGTGCTGCTGGCTGGACAACTCGTCCTCCACTTCCTCCGCCAGGCGCAGCGCCTTCTTGACGCTCCACTCCGGCAGCAGGCCGGCGTGCACCATGGCAAAGCCCTGCTCGTAGATCATCAGCGGCTGGCAGCGCAGCCATTCCAGCAGCACCTTGGCATCGCCGGCATTCAGCACCGCCTGGATGGTGTCGTCGGCATGTACCTTGCCATAGCCTTCGGATACCGCCAGCAGGTGCAGGTCGTGGTTGCCCAGCACCGTCTGCACGCAGTTCTGGTGCTCGAACACCCAGCGCAGGGTCTGCAGCGATTCCGGGCCGCGGTTGACCAGATCCCCGGTCAGCCACAGCGTATCGCGCCCGGGGTTGAATTCGATCTGGCGCAGCAGCGCCATGAAGGGGGTGAAGCAGCCTTGCAGATCACCAATTGCATAGGTGGCCATATTGTTTTCCTGTCAGTCATTGCGGCCAACCTTGGCCAAGAGCCTGTTCACTGGCTCTGATTCGTGCCGCGAAAGAATGATACTGGATTGCCCGCCCCGCCGTCGCGCGCATGGCCGCCCCCGGCGCCAGGCACTACAATGCGCGCTATCGATGAAAGATTGACGACAGCCATGTCACTTGCCTTACTCAACCCGCAGCAGCGCGCCGCCATCCAGTCGCTGGACGGCCCGCTGCTGGTGCTCGCCGGCGCCGGCTCCGGCAAGACGCGGGTGATTACCCAGAAAATTGCCTACATGGTGCGCGAGGCGAATTTCGACGCCCGCAACATCGCCGCCATCACCTTCACCAACAAGGCCGCGCGCGAGATGCTGGAGCGCGTCGGCAAGCTGATGGACAGCCGCGAACTGAAGGGCATCACCGTCTCCACCTTCCACTCGCTGGGCATGCATTTTCTGCGCCAGGAGGCCCCGCACCTGGGCTACAAGACGCAATTCTCCATTTTGGACAGCTACGACGCCGCCAAGATCATTGCCGACATTCTGAAATCCACCCACAAGGACGAGGTGCGCAAGGTGCAAAGCCGCATCTCGCTGTGGAAGAACGACCTGCTCGGCCCGGATGCCGCGCTCGTGGCCGCCGCCGACGAATTCGACCGCGTGGCCGCCACCACCTATGTGGCCTACCAGGACACGCTCACCGCCTACCAGGCGCTGGACTTCGATGACCTGATCCGCTTGCCGGTGGAACTGCTGCGCACCAATACCGAGGTGCTGCAGAAGTGGCAGCACAAGCTGCGCTACCTGCTGATCGACGAATACCAGGACACCAACACCTGCCAGTACCAGTTGGTGAAGCTGCTCACCGGCGAGCGCGGCATGTTCACCGCAGTGGGCGACGATGACCAGTCCATCTACGCCTGGCGCGGCGCCAACATGGAAAACCTGCGCCTGCTGCAGCATGACTTCCCGCGGCTGAAAGTCATCAAGCTGGAGCAGAACTACCGCTCCACCGCGCGCATCCTGCGTGCGGCCAACTCGGTGATCGCCAACAACCCCAAGCTGTTCGAAAAACAGCTGTGGAGCGAGCTGGGGCTGGGCGAGCAGATTCACGCGGTCATGTGCAAGGACGAGGAGCACGAGGCCGAAGTGGTGGTGCAGCGCCTGCTGGCGCACAAGTTCGAGCACCGCACCGAGTTCAAGGACTACGCCATTCTCTATCGCGGCAACTACCAGTCGCGTGTGTTCGAGCAGGCGCTGCGCAACCAGCGCATCCCCTACCAGATGGCCGGCGGGCAGAGTTTCTACGACAAGCCGGAAATCAAGGACGTGCTGGCCTACATGCGGCTGCTGGCCAACCCGGACGACGATCCGGCCTTCATCCGCGCACTCACCACCCCCAAGCGCGGCGTGGGCGCCGGTACGCTGGAAAAGCTGGGCAACTGGGCCCGGCAGCGCAATTGCAGCCTGTTCGCCGCTGCGCACGAGGAGGGTTTCCAGCTGCAGGTCAACGCCGCCCAGCTGGCGCCGCTTGCCGACTTCTGCCGCTTCATCAATGCCCTGACCTACCGCGCGCTGCGCGAGCCGCCGGGTGAGCTGGCCATGGAGATGCTCAAGTCCATCGGCTACGAAGCCTGGCTGTACGACAGCGAGGACAGCCCCAAGGCGGCGGAGAGCAAGTGGAAGAACGTGTTCGAGCTGGTAGCCTGGCTGCAGCGCAAGGGCGAGCAGGATGGCAAGAACCTGCTGGAACTCACCCAGACCATTGCGCTGATCACCATGCTGGAAGGCCGAGACGAGGGCGAGGTGGATGCGGTGCACATGTCCACCCTGCACGCCTCCAAGGGGCTGGAGTACCCGCACGTGTTCCTGGTGGGCTGCGAGGAAGGCATCCTGCCGCACAGCGAATCCGTCGATAACGGCATGGTGGAAGAAGAACGCCGGCTGATGTACGTCGGCATCACCCGCGCCCAGCGCAGCCTCACCCTCACCTACTGCGTGAAGCGCCGCCGCGGTGGCGAATGGCTGTTCGTGGAGCCGTCGCGCTTCATCGCCGAAATCAGCGGCGACGACCTGCGCCACTTCGGCAAGAAGGGTGCCGAGCCCATCGTCAGCAAGAATGAGGGCAAGAGCCGGCTGGCCGGGCTGATGGCCTCGCTGGACAGCAAGGTGCAAAAGGGCGGCGACAGCTAAGCCGGCGCCAGGTCAGGGTTGGCCGCACGCTTGCGGCCAACCTTATAAAACGAAAACGCCGCGATGAATCGCGGCGTTTGCTTTGCAATCAGGCTTACTTGCCAGCGTTGGTCAGGTATTCCACCGCGGCCTTGAATTCGGCGTCAGAGCCGGTGTAACCACCCTTCGGCGGCATCGCGTTCAGGCCCTTGGTAGCGATCTTCAGCACCTCGTCCAGGCCCGGCTTCAGGCGCGGCGCCCAGGCAGCCTTGTCGCCGAACTTCGGCGCACCGGCAGCACCGGAGCCATGACAGGCCACGCACACGCTTTCGTAGATCTTCTTGCCAACTACGGCCGGATCCAGCGCAGCGGCGCCAGCGGCACCGCCAACCGGCGGCTCGGTGAACTTACCGCCACCGGCATTGCCCATGTAGGCAACAGCGCGTTTCACTTCATCGTCGGTCAGGTCAGCTGCGCCACCTTTGGCCGGCATGGCGTTGAAGCCATGCAGCGCGTGGTCGGTCAGCATCTCCCAGCCCTTGGCTACGCGCGGACCCCAGGCACCGGCATCGCCGAACTTGGGCGAACCGGCCAGGCCAGCACCGTGACAGGTAATACAGATTGCCTTGAACACCTGCTCGCCGGTCTTCATGCCCGGAGGTGCATCGCTGGCAACAGACTCACCAACCGGCTTCAGGCGGGCGGCAACGGCCTCTTTGGTCATCACTTCCGCATTGACGTCAAAACCGCTGGTTGCCAATTTGGCCAGCAGATAGATTGTCGCCACTACCAATACGACAACCCCCAGCAGAATCCCGACGATTTGCCCTGGAGCTTTGGTTTCGTTGCTCATTCCAGCCTCACCTGATGAATAATGACATTGCAAATAGGGAAATTATACGCAAAGCCTATTTACGAGGCAAAACACACCTGAACCAAATTTGCGCCAGCGCAATGGATGCTGGACGCAGTGATGCACATAAGCTATATTGCCGCCTCGGCTTGTACCCGTAGCTCAGTTGGATAGAGTGTCAGCCTCCGAAGCTGAAGGTCGCTGGTTCGATTCCAGTCGGGTACGCCACCCTCTCACGCCTTGCCGTCCATGCGCAAGGCGTTTGTATTTATCCCCCCGATTCCAGTACCTCCACCACCCTGCTGCGTCGCATTTGCGATTCAAGATACTGCCGAATCTCCGCTCGCAGCGGATGGCGGTGAATCTGCAGCATCAGCTGCGCCGCCTGTAATGCATGCTCCCGCGTCGGATGCAGCGCCCCCTCATCAACCCCAAATACCCTGGAAACCAGCCTCAGGCGAAACATCGTTATTCACACCGTATTGTTGCAACACTTGCCCTGGTAAACGGTAGGCTGATTCGATGACAAACTCGATAAGCAAGATACCTTGGCCCAGCTGCCTGTCGAACAATCAGCCAAACAAACGCCGTTCCGGCGGCCATTCTCATTACAAAATCATAAAGTGCTGCAGCACTTGCACCACAAGCCGGCGAGCAAGCATGCAACACCCACCAGCCATTCACAGCGCAAAATACTGCAAAACCGGGGGCCAAGCCCCACGGCCCGGCATTTTCTCCGTAAGATGTCGCCTTCGTTTAATACCTGGTGGGTAAATCATGCAAGCGCGAGCGGTCGCCAGTGCTTTACAGCAGATGATCGAATACGACAAGACCGGCTTCGTTCCGCTCCATGTCGCAGGCGAGCCCCTGGGCTGCGTCAACCAGCAGTGGCTGCAAAGGCTGCAGGCGGAATATAGTTCGCTGTTCCGCCTGGAACAAGGTGTACTGACCGCGCTACCCGCTGCGCATGATTTTGCCGAACGCAGCCGCCAGCTTGCCCAGACCGCCACCCAGTGGCGTGATGCCGGTTGGCTGAATGGTTGGCGCAACGAGAAATTCATGGCCTATTTCCAGGACGGCACCCCCTGTTTTGAAATGGAGCGCGCTGCATTCCGCCCGCTGGGTCTCACCAGCCGCGCCGTACACCTGAATGGCCTCACCCGCATGCCGGATGGCGAAATCCGCATGTGGATCGGCAGACGCAGCCCGTTCAAGGACGTTGCCCCGAATCGCCTCGACAACCTGATGGGTGGTGGCATTGCCGCCGGAGAAACCCTGCAGGTGGCACTGGAGCGCGAAGGCTGGGAAGAAGCAGGTATTCCGGCCAGCAAGCTCGAACTGCTGCCACAGGCCGCCCTGCTGCTGGCCGAGCGCCCGGTAGCCCGTGGCCTGCACCGCGAATGGCTGCACGTCTTCGACGTCTGGCTGGATACGCAGGAAATCCCGCAGAATCAGGATGGAGAAGTGGAAGCCCACCTGCTGATGCCGCTGGCAGAAGTGGAGCAACACCTCATCAACGGGCAGTTCATGAGCGATGCCGCCCTGGCCGCCATCGACTGTATGGCGCGCCTTGGCTATTGGGGCCAGGACGCGGCACTCGATGCCCTGCTGGCGCAAGTACGCGCCCCGATAGGCAGCGATATCGCCATTCGCTGATCAGCCCGCAGCGCACGCTACTAAGCCCGCATCAGCGGGCTTTTTGTTTGACTGATGCGAATCTACGGCCAACGTTGGCCGCAAGGGTGGCGGTGTCGTCGGGCTGGGATGAGGGCGCGGGCGCTGCGGTAAATGCTGGCCCACGCCGCAAAGCACAAAGCCCAGCTTGATTTCTCAAGCTGGGCTTCTTGTGGGGGAGTCTGGCGGTGTCCTACTTTCACACGGGTATCCGCACTATCATCGGCGCTGAGGCGTTTCACGGTCCTGTTCGGAATGGGAAGGCGTGGGACCACCTCGCTATGGCCACCAGACATAAACTGTCATCAAACTGTCGAAGCCTTACCA
>NZ_LT607802.1:1015845-1125114 GCF_900090205.1 Vogesella sp. LIG4
CAATAGGGCAAGCAAGCTGGACAGACCATGCGGCCACGGGCCGGGTTCCGCTCAGTCGCGCAGATAATGGGCGTTGATTTTAGCGACAGTGCCGTCTTTCTGCATCTTGTGCAGCGTGTCGTTGAGTTGGCCCACCAGCTGGTCGCTCAGGCCAAGGTTGCAGGCCAGGTACATGAAGGTGGTGTTGAAGGTGAGCACCGGGCGGATATTGCCGGCCTTCTCGCGCGCCGCCAGCTGCGCGCCGATGTACTTGCCGGTGGCCCAGTAGTCGATGCGCCCGGCCTGCAGCTTGCGCACGTTCTGCTCGTCGCTGTTGGCCAGGTCCACGTCGAAATTGCGGGCGATCAGGTACTGCGCCACCGCGTCGCCGGCATAGCCGCCCAGGCGGTAGCGGCGCGCATCCTCCAGGGTATTGGGCACCCGTGGATTGTCGCTGCGCGCGTACAGCACCCACGGGTTTTCCGCTACCGGGCCTATCCACTTGAACAGGCTTTCGCGCGGGTCGGTGCGGGTGGTGGAGTAGACGCAGGTGCCCGGCTCCAGCACCGCGCGGTTGAAGGCGCGCAGCCAGGGCAGCAGTTCGATGCTGTAGCGGATGCCGTTGCGCTGCATCAGCTCGCGCACGATATCGGTGGCGGAGCCGCTGATCTGGCTGTTGGCCGCCAGCATATTGAACGGCGGGTAGTCCTCGGTGAGCAGCCTGAGCGTGACCGGATCGGCCGCCCAGGCCGTGGCGGCAAGCAACAACAGGCCGAATGCTAGAAGGCGCATGACCATTCCCCCGCTGGCAATACGCTTTCAGTCTAGACAGCAAACACCGCTGGCCAAAAACAGAAACGGCGCCCGTAGGCGCCGTTGTCTGCCATGCGGCCAACGTTTACTTCTGGCGGCCGATGGCGCGGTTGCCGATGTCGCGGCGCAGCTGCTTGCCGGCAAACTGGATCTGGTCGGCCACGGCGTAGGCTTTCTGCTGGGCAATCCTCACGCTGTCACCCAGGCCCACCACGCACAGCACGCGGCCGCCGCTGGTCACCAGCTGGCCGCCGGCATCGAAGCTGGAGCCGGCATGGAAGGTCATGGTGTCTTCGCTGTCGGCCGGAATCTGGCTGATCAGGTCGCCCTTGCGCGGCGCGTCCGGGTAGCCTTCGGCTGCCAGTACCACGCCCAGCGCCACGCGGCGGTCCCAGTCGGCTTCCACCGTATCCAGCTTGCCGTTGACGCCGGCTTCCAGCAGCACGGTGAAGTCGGACTTCAGGCGCGCCATGATGGGCTGGGTTTCCGGGTCGCCGAAGCGGCAGTTGAACTCGATGGTGAACGGGTTGCCGCTGGCGTCGATCATCAGCCCGGCGTACAGGAAGCCGGTGTACGGCTGGCCGTCGGCCTTCATGCCGCGCACGGTGGGCAGAATGATCTCGCGCATCACGCGGGCATGCACTTCCGGGGTAACCACCGGAGCCGGGCTGTAGGCGCCCATGCCGCCGGTGTTGGGGCCCTGGTCGCCATCCTTCAGCCGCTTGTGGTCCTGGCTGGTAGCCATGGCCAGCACGTGCTCGCCATCCACCATCACGATGAAGCTGGCTTCCTCGCCCTGCAGGAAGTCTTCGATCACCACGCGTGCGCCGGCATCGCCCATCTTGTTGCCCACCAGCATGTCGTCGATGGCGGCATGCGCTTCGTCCAGCGTCATCGCCACCACCACGCCCTTGCCGGCGGCCAGGCCGTCGGCCTTGATCACGATGGGCGCGCCCTTGCGGCCAACGTAGTCATGCGCGGCGGCGGCATCGCTGAAGGTTTCGTAGCCGGCGGTGGGGATGCCGTGGCGCTTCATGAACGCCTTGGCGAAATCCTTGGAGCTTTCCAGCTGCGCGCAGAACTGCGTCGGGCCGAAGATCTTCAGCCCGGCAGCGCGGAAGGCATCCACCACGCCGGCGGCCAGCGGCGCCTCGGGGCCGACCACGGTCAGCTCCACCTTCTCGGCGCGGGCGAATTCCACCAGCTCGGCAATGGCGGTGATGGGCACATTGGTCAGGTAGGCATCCAGCTCGGTGCCGGCGTTGCCCGGCGCCACGAATACCTTGGACACGCGCGGGGACTGCGCAATGCGCCAGGACAGCGCGTGCTCGCGGCCGCCGGAACCGATGACAAGTACTTTCATGGCTTCTCTCTGTAGGGCGGAAGCCCCGCCAGGGGCGTTCCGCCTGCAAAAACAAAACGAATCAGGGCGCCTGCTCGCGCAGCGCCCCGTAGCCTTAGTGGCGGAAGTGGCGTACGCCGGTCAGCACCATGGCGATGCCGTGCTCGTCGGCGGCGGCAAATACTTCGTCGTCACGCATGGAGCCACCCGGCTGGATGATGGCCTTGATGCCCTGCTCGGCGATCACGTCGATGCCGTCGCGGAACGGGAAGAAGGCATCGGAGGAAGCGACGGCACCCTGCAGGGTCAGGCCGGCATCCTGCGCCTTGCGGGCGGCAATGCGGGTGGAGTCCACGCGGCTCATCTGGCCGGCGCCGATACCGGCGGTCTGGCCATTCTTGCAGAATACGATGGCGTTGGACTTCACGTACTTGGCCACGCGCCAGGCGAACAGCAGGTCGGCCATTTCCTGTTCGGTCGGGGCACGCTTGGTCACTACGCGCAGCTCGTCCAGGCCTACGTTGCGGATGTCCGGGGTCTGCACCAGTACGCCGCCGCCCACGCGCTTCAGTTCGTAGCGGTTGGCGCCGGCTTCCAGCGGAATCTCCAGCACGCGCACGTTCTTCTTGGCCGCGATCAGCGCCTTGGCTTCATCGGTGAACGCCGGTGCCAGCAGCACTTCCAGGAACTGGCCGGTTACCGCTTCCACGGTTTCGGCATCCACCGGGCGGTTGAAGGCGATGATGCCGCCGAAGGCGCTGGTGGTGTCGGTGGCGAACGCCAGCTTGTAGGCGGTCAGGGTGTCGGCGGCAATGGCCACGCCGCACGGGTTGGCATGCTTCACGATCACGCAGGCCGGGGCGTCGAAGGTTTTCACCGCTTCCCACGCCGCATCGGCGTCGGCGATGTTGTTGTAGGACAATTCCTTGCCCTGCAGCTGGCGGTAGTTGGCGATGGAGCCGGCAGCCGGGTCCAGGTCGCGGTAGAAGGCGGCCGCCTGGTGCGGGTTCTCGCCGTAGCGCATGTCCTGCACCTTGATGAACTGGGCGTTCAGGCGGTTCGGGAAGGCGAAGCGTTCCGGCACGCCGCTGTCCACGCCTTCGGCCAGGCTGGTCAGGTAGTTGGAGATGGCGCCATCGTAGGCGGCAGTGTGGGTGAAGGCTTTCTTCGACAGGTTCAGGCGGGTGAGCTTGGACAGCTTGCCGGCATTGGCCTGCATCTCGTCAACCAGCGCCACGTAGTCTTCGGCATCGGTCACGATGGCCACGTGCTGCCAGTTCTTGGCGGCGGAGCGCACCATGGTCGGGCCGCCGATGTCGATGTTCTCGATGGCGTCTTCCAGCGTGCAGTCGGACTTGGCGATGGTGGCTTCGAACGGGTAGAGGTTCACGCATACCAGGTCGATGTTGCCGATGCCGTGCTCCTGCATGGTGGCCACGTGCTCCGGCAGGTCGCGACGGCCGAGGATGCCGCCGTGCACTTTCGGGTGCAGGGTCTTCACGCGGCCGTCCAGCATTTCCGGAAAGCCGGTGTAGTCCGATACGTCGATCACCGGCACGCCGGCATCGCGCAGCAGCTTGGAAGTGCCGCCGGTGGAAAGGATTTCAACGCCAAAGCCGGCCAGTGCCTGGGCAAATGCCAGCACGCCGGTTTTGTCAGAAACGCTGATCAGCGCACGTTCGATCTTGGTCATGGTTTACCACTTTCAAAGTTAACGTAGCCGCAAGCAGGCTTGCGGCCAACTTAAATGCTGTCTGCCGGCGGCGCGCCCGCGCCACCAGCCTGGTGATCCCGTCCCCCGCCCCTGCTTTGCAGGGGAGTTCGCTAGTCAAAAGAAAAGCCACCCGGGTACACGGGTGGCTAGGGTTCAGATCAGGTCGTAGGCCTTCATCTTCTTGCGCAGTGTGTTGCGATTGAGGCCCAGTAGTTCGGCCGCGCGCGTCTGGTTGCCCTGGGTGTGGACCAGCACCACTTCCAGCAGCGGTTTTTCCACACAGGCCAGCACCATGTCGTAGATGGCCGCCGGCGTCTCCCCGTCCAGGTCGCGGAAGTACTGCTCCATCGCCAAGCGCACGCTCAAGGAAATATCGTCATTATTCTGCATGATGTTATCGACTATTCCGGGTTCTCAATCGGCTACCGCGTCGGTCTCGGCCACGCTGTCTGCCAGGTATTCCAGCCGCTCGGAATGCTCCGCCAGCCAGTTGAAATATTGCGCCACCGCCTGTTGCTGCTCGGCGGTACTTTCCAGCCGGTACATTGCCTGGCGGAAGTCGTTGCTGCCGCGCAGCCCCTTGGTGTACCAGGCGATGTGCTTGCGCGCGATGCGGCAGCCGCTGTATTCGCCGTAGAAGTCGTACAGCTCCGTCAGATGTGCACCCATCACCGCCGCAATGTCGGTGATGCGCGGCGGCGGCAGGGTCTCGCCGCTGTCCAGGTAGTGCTGGATCTCGCGGAAGATCCACGGCCGGCCCTGCGCGGCGCGGCCGATCATGATGGCGTCGGCGCCGGTGTAATCCAGTACGTATTTCGCTTTTTGCGGGCTGTCGATGTCGCCGTTGGCCACCACCGGAATGCTGATCGCCTGCTTTACCGCGGCAATGGTGTCGTACTCGGCGGCGCCGCGGTACATGTCCTCGCGGGTGCGGCCGTGCAGCGCCAGGGCGGCGATGCCGGCATCCTCGGCCATGCGCGCCACCTGCAGCGCGGTCTTCACGTCACTGCTCCAGCCGGTGCGGGTCTTCAGCGTTACCGGCACGTCCACCGCCTTCACCACCTGCTCCAGGATGCGGCCAACGTTGTCCAGGTCGCGCAGCAGCGCCGAGCCGGCAGCCACGTTGCACACCTTCTTCGCCGGGCAGCCCATGTTGATGTCGATGATCTGCGCACCGTGCTCCACGTTCAGCCGCGCGGCATCGGCCAGCATCTGCGGCTCTCCGCCAGCGATCTGCACCACGATGGGTTCCACTTCGCCTTCGTGATTCGCCCGCCGCAGCGTCTTGGGCGTGGTCCACAGCGCCTTGTTGGCGGTGATCATTTCCGACACCGCCATCCCGGCGCCCATCTTCTTGCACAGCATGCGGAACGGCCGGTCGGTCACGCCCGCCATGGGCGCCACGATCAGGCGGTTCTTGAGCTGGTAAGGGCCGATTTGCATGGCAAATGAAAGGGATGGCTACGGAAAAGGGTCGCCATTGTACTGCCTTTTATCGCGGTGGTAAAAAGCTTTTTGCCTATTTTTTAAGCTATGACAATAGCCAGCGGAAATGCTGCAAAGCGGTGCGCGGCAGCCTTGGCCGCCGCGTGAAGAAGAGGGTGGGAAGTCAGCCGGTAAGCCGGGTTCTGTCGTTGAACAGTCATTCCTCTAGTCCTGCCGTTACCGACAGGCTCAAGCAACCTACCCGGGTACAGCGCGGGCCACGCCAATGTACCCCTATTTGGTCTTGCTCCGGATGGGGTTTAGCCTGCCGTCCGCATCACTGCGTCCGCGGTGCGCTCTTACCGCGCCGGGGTTACCCCCGGCGGCTCCCGAAGGAGTCCACCTTTTCACCCTTGCCTGTGCCGTCCTTGCGGATTCTCATTCAGGGACAAGCCCTGCCTGAAAAGACCTTGCCACCCTTGCGGGTAACAAGTCCGGCCATCGGCGGTTCAGCTCTCTGTTCCACTTTCCGTCGCCTCGCGACGCCTGGCCGTTAGCCAGCATCCTGCCCTGTGGAGCCCGGACTTTCCTCCCCGTGCAAGCACGCGGCGACTGTCTGGCCAACTTCCCGGCGCGGATTGTACCCGATGCGCTGTCATAAAGCTCGCCACCCTGACAATTATCAAGCCGTGAACTAACGTGGTTTTTATAATCAGCAGACCCACCCGCCCATATAAATAACAATATCCATGCACCGCATCCAGAACCGGCTGCTGCGCCTGCAGCTGCTCGGCATGCTGGGCACCGTCGTCACCGTGGTGACCCTGCTGGCCGGCTATTTCTTCTACCAGCACTGGCAGGACTTCCAGCTCAGCCGTGCGGCCAACCAGCGCCAGAGCGAACTGCGCGGCCAGGCTTTCCTGCGCGCCTGGGGCGAACATGCGCGCATGCAGCTGGAAGCGCTGCACAGCCAGTCCAGCGACACCCTGCAGCAGCGCATCCGCGAACAGGTGGACACCGCCGCCACGCTGGCCAATGCGCTGTACCAGCGGCAGAAGAGCACCCGCCTGCCGGAGCACATCCAGCGCGACATCATCGAGTCGCTGCGCCCGCTGCGCTACTTCGAAGGCCGCGGCTACTTTTTCGTGGACGGCATGGACGGCCGCTGCCTGCTGCTGCCCACCAGCCCGGAGCGCGAAGGCAACTCGCTGCTGAGCAACCGCGACGACCAGGGCACCTACATCATGCAGGCGCTGATCAAGGCCGCCGCCTCGCCGCCGGGCAGCGGTTTCGTGCACTACCGCTGGGCCCGCCCCGGCGAGCGCTCGATGTCCGACAAGATCGCCTACGTGCGCTACTTTGCGCCCTACCACTGGCTGATCGGCGGTGGCGAATACCTGCGAGATAGCGAAGAAGACATGCAGCAGCAGGGCCTGGCCATGCTGCGCAAGCAACAGGTGGCGCAGCACAGCGGCATTGCCGTCTACGACACACAGGGCCGCACCCTGCTGAGTTTCGACAACCGGCACAACCGCCAGGAAGGCGGCGGCGTGCTGCAGGCGCTGGCGCTGAGCAACCCGCCGGGCAGCGTGTTCAGCTTCGAACAGCAGGAAGGCGAACAGCGCGCCACCTACACCGCCTACGTCACCACCATGCCGCAATGGCACTGGCGCGTGGTCGCCGTCGCCCGGCACGATACGCTGACCAGCGGCAACGACGACGACAACCGCCTGCTGGAAACCACCCGCAACCGGGTACTGGCTACCAGCGGCATCCTGGCCGGCACCCTGCTGCTGGCGCTGCTGTTCTCCTGGCACTACGCGCGCTGGATGCACCAGCTGGTGGACCGCTTCCGCCTGCAGCTCAGCGAAAAGGAACGCCTGCTGGAGGCCAATGCCCGCGACCTGGAGCTTACCCGCCACATGAGCGACAGCGCCGCCGACATCATTGCGCTGCGCGACAGCAACGGCCGCGTGGTCTACCTCAACCAGCGCGCCCGCGAATGCTTCGCCGGCGAACACAGCCCGGAACTACAGCAGCTGTTTGCCGGCCCGCTGGACGAAGACACCCCGCAGGAGCTGGGTATCACCACCCTGCAGGGCCCGCAGGTGCTGGAAGTGCAACGCACCCGCGTCTGCTTCGGCGGCGAGCAGTTCGACTGCATCACCGCCCGCGACGTCAGCGCCCGCGTGGCGCAGCAGCACGAGCTGCGGCTGGCGGCCAAGGTGTTCGAGGCCAGCACCGAGGCCATCCTGATTACCGACGCCCGCAGCCGCATCCTGGCGGTGAACCGTGCCTTCAGCACCATTACCGGCTACACCGAGGCCGAGGCGCTGGGCCACAGCCCGGCGCTGCTGGCCTCCGGCCGCCACGACGCGCAGTTCTACGAGGCAATGTGGAGCCACCTGCGCGCCCGCGGCCAGTGGGCCGGCGAAATCTGGAACCGCCGCAAGAGCGGCGAGGTATACCCGGAATGGCTCACCATCAGCGCGCTGCGCGACGAGAGCGGCGCGCTCACCCACTACGTGGCGCTGTTCTCCGACATCAGCGAGCGCAAGGAAGCCGAAGCGCGGGTGCAGCACCTGGCGGAATACGACTATCTGACCGACCTGCCCAACCGCCTGCTGCTCACCGACCGGCTGCAGCAGGCGCTGCGCCTGGCCCACCGCGGCGACGGCAAGGTGGCGGTGCTGTTCATGGACCTGGACCGCTTCAAGAACATCAACGACTCGCTGGGCCACGCCACCGGCGACGCGCTGCTGCAGGCAGTGGCGCGGCGCACCCATGGCGAGCTGCGCGACATGGATACCGTTGGCCGCACCGGCGGCGACGAGTTCGTCATCATCCTGCCGGAGCTCAGCGACAGCGCCCAGGCCGCCAGCGTGGCCGAGCGCATCCTGGAAGCGCTGCAGGCGCCGTTCTCGCTGGACGGCCACCAGCTGGTGGTCAGCGCCAGCATCGGCATCGCCATCAGCCCGGACGACGGCAGCAATGCCGCGCTGCTGCTGAAGAACGCCGACATGGCGATGTACGAGGCCAAGGCCGCCGGGCGCAACAACTTCCACTTCTTCAACCGCCACATGACGCGGCAGGCCAACGAGAGGCTGCAGCTGGAAGGCCGCCTGCGCGCCGCGCTGGCCGGCGGCGAATTCCACCTCGCCATGCAGCCCAAGGTGCACATGGCCAACCGCCGGCTCACCGGCTTCGAGGCGCTGCTGCGCTGGACCGACAGCGCCGGCCAGAGCATTCCGCCCACCCGCTTCATCCCGGTGGCGGAAGACTCCGGCCTGATCGTGGAAATCGGCCTGTGGGTGCTGCGCGAATCCTGCCGCGTGGCCGCCGCCTGGCCGCGTGGCGCCACCCCGTTCACCGTGGCGGTGAACGCCTCGCCGCGCCAGCTCGCCCAGCCGGGCTTTGCCGGCGAAGTGGCGCGCGCGCTGGCCGACAGCGGCCTGCCGGCGGCGCAGCTGGAAATCGAAGTGACCGAAAACGCGCTGCTGCAGAAAACCGGCGTGGTACAGCAGACCCTGGCGCAGCTGAAAGCGCTGGGCGTGCGCCTGGCGGTGGACGACTTCGGCACCGGCTACTCCAGCCTGGCCTACCTGAAGAACTTCGCCCCCGACACGGTGAAGATAGACCGCTGCTTCGTCACCAATCTGGAGGCGCGGCACGACAATGCCGCCATCGTGCTCGCCATCATCACCCTGGCGAAAAGCCTGGGCATGGAAGCGCTGGCGGAAGGGGTGGAAACCGAAGCCGAATTCACCGCCCTCGCCACGCTGGGCTGCGACACGGTGCAGGGCTACCTGACCGGCAAACCGCTGCCGCTGGACGAGGCGGCGGCACTGGTGGCGGCAGAGGTGGAACGCGCCGAGTAGGGCGGATGCCCGGTGGCACCGGGCGATCCGCCATCAGCTTGGCCGCAAGATGGCGCAATACGGCGGAACGCCCCTGCGGGGCTTCCGCCCTACGGAACACGTGCCGAATCAAAGCGTAAAAGCATGCGGCCAACGTTGTGAAGCGCCAGACTGCCCCACGGGGAGCGCCGGCAAAAACGGTATCCGCAAGGTTTTAAGCGGCCGCTTTGTCTGAGCCGCGCGACGTTAGCGCGCGGCGAGTTCGGCCGCGCCTTGCGGGTGCCGTTTTTGGCGGGGTTTCGCGGACCACCCTATCGAACCATCCGGCGACTTCAAACATCATCCGCGCAGCGGATTCCACACCCGACAACACCACCAAACCAACCCGGTAAACGTTGGGCTTCGCTACGCTCAACCCAAGCTACCCCCGGTGGCGGCGGAGGTGAGTCACCCCATGTAGGGCGGGTTGGCCGCAGGCCATACCCGCGAAAGGTTGGCGGCTTGCGCGGGTATGAACCGATGGTTCAACCCGCCCTACCGCTGGCGGCGCCACACGCAGGGCGGAAGCCCGGGGTTGCCAGGCTTGCCACCGTTCAACGTTGGCCGCATCGCGGCGAAACGCCCTGCCCAGGCAGCTTCAATCGAAACGGAAGGTGTAACGCAATTCGCTGGACGCCTCGCGGCCGGCGCGGGCGATCACCGACAGCTTCTGCGACAGCTGGTAGCTGAACTTTACCGCCTGCTCGGCGCTCTTCAGCCCGTACTCGTAGCCCACGTACAGCTCGCGGGTGATCTGCTTGCCCAGCGTCACCACCTGCTCGGCCGGGTTCACCGTGCCGCTGCTGCTGGTGCTGGCGGCACGCGACTGCACACCCACATCGTCGAACAGGCCGATGCGGTCGTTGAGCATGCCGGCCAGGAAGCCGCCGGCGGAAGCGCCGCCCATATCGTTGCTGCCCTCGCCCGGCGTGGCGGCGCGGCCCAGCACCATGTAGGACAGCTTGTCCTGCTCCGACATCGCCTCGTTGGCCACCAGTTTCACCGACGGCAGCAGCACCGAGCCACCGATCTCCACCCCGGCGCCGACGCTGGAATTGCGCCGCGTGGCCACGATGTCCAGCGACGGGTTGTCCAGCGGGCCGTTGAAGGTGATCACGCCCTTGCTGATGTCCAGGTCCTGGCCGTAGGCCTTGAAGCGGCCCTTGTCCACCCGCACCTGGCCGCGCGCCTGCAGCTCGGCCCCCGGCGCGGCCAGCAGCCGCACGTTGCCGCCAAGCTCGGCGTTGAGGCCGTTGCCGCTGAAGTGGAAATCGTTGCCCAGGCGGATGTTCAGATCCACCCCCAGCGGCAGGCGGGTATCGCTGTCCGCCTCCACCGTGCGGCCAACCACCACCACGTCGGACGACAGTTTGGGGCCGCCCAGCCTGGGCAGCTCCATGCGCGCCTGATCCACACCCAGGTCGCCGCGCAGGAACACCTTGCCCTGCTCCAGCGTCACCCGGCTGTCGCCGGATACCGTCAGCCGCCGCCCCGGGCGCTCGATCAGCACGAAGCGCGTCAGGCGCAGATTGATGGCCGCGCCCGGCTGGTCGCCATCCAGCGACAACTGGCCGCTGGCCTGCAAGCCGCCCTGCTGGCCAAAGCTGAGTTTTTCCACCTGCAGCGTCCGCTGCTGCAGCCGCGCCAGCAGCTCGCCCTGCTCCAGGCGGATGCCGTTCTTGCGCTCGATGAAGCGCAGCTTGTGGCCGTTGATTTCGCCGGCGTACAGCGGCGCCGTCAGCGGGCCGGACAGCCGCACGTCGGCATCCAGCGCGCCATCCAGATCAAAACCGCTGCCCAGCCACGGCTGGAACGGCGCCAGCGACGGCAGCGCCAGCTGCACCCGCGCCGCCACCTGTGCCGCATCCAGCCCCGCGCCCGGCGGCAGCTGCAGCGTGCCGTCACCGCTGATGCGGCCGTAGCGGCTTTCCAGCAGCAGGCGCAGCGGCGCGGCCGGCCCCAGGCCCAGCTGCAGCTCGGCGCGGCTCAGGCCCAGGCTCTGCGGGCCGCCCTTCTGCTGCGGCAGCTGCACATCGCCGCGTTCGCGGCGCAGGCTGAGCCGGCCTTGCGGCCAACCTTGCTGCCCGGCCAGCGACCAATCGCCCGCCAGCACCAGATCCTGCTGCACCGGCAGCTTCAGCCACGGCGACAGCGCCGCCAGCGCCAGGCTGTTCACCCGGCCGCTGCTGCGCCAGCCCTTGCCCTGCTGCCAGCCGGTGTCGTCCAGCTGCCACTGCGTGCCCAGCGCCTGCCAGCGGCTGGCGCCCAGCCGCACCTCATCGGCAGCCAGTTGCAGCGCCACCGGCGCTTCCAGCCGCAGGTTGACGCCGCCGGCCGCACGCAGCGCGGCCAGTTGCCCCTGCCAGCGCAGGCCCTGCGGCAGCAGGCCGCCGTTCAGCGCCAGGTTCACGCTCTGCGGCTTGTCCTGCAGCAGGCCATGCGCCTCCAGCTGCAGCTGGTGCGCGGCGCGGTTGCCGCTGGCGTTCAGTTGCAGCGTGTCCAGCTGCTGGCCGCCGGCGCGCACCTCGCGCCCGGCCAGTTGCAGGCGGAACGGGCTGTCCTGCTGCAGGCCGGTGCTGCCCTCGCCCTGCAGGCTGCCCACCGCCACACCGCCCGGCAGCCGCAGTGCGCGTGCTGCCAGTTTGGCGGCAATGTCCGGCCGCGCCGGGGTGCCGGCCAGCTGCACATTGGCGTCCAGTTCACCGCCGAAAGCCGGCCCCAGCAGCGACAGCTGCGGCGCCGTCAGGTTGAACAGCAGCTTGTCACCGCTCTGGCCCCAGCCGCCGCTGGCCTGCAGCCGGTTGCGGCCCAGGCTCAGGTCGGCCTGCAACTGTTTCACCCGCTGCGGCTGCCACTGCAGCGCCAGCTGCCCGCCCAGCGCGGCGCCACTGAGCTGGCTGCCGGCCAGTTTCAGCGCCACGTCGCCGTGCGGGGTGGTGGCCAGGCTGGCATGGGTGTCCAGCGTGCCGTTGATGTTGCCGGCCGGCCAGCGCGGGTCCACCCGCGACGGGTCGAAGCCCTGCAGCCGGCCGCTGAAGCTCAGCTGGCGGCTGTCGAACAGCCAGCCCATTTCGCCCTGCAGCCGGCCCAGGCCGGTGCGCAGCGTCATTTCCGGCACCTCCAGCCGGCGCGGCGCATCGGCCAGGCGCAGGCGGGCATCCAGCCCCAGCTGCTGGTTGCTGAGCTTCACCACCAGCTGCGGCAGCCGCGCCTTGCCGGCAGCCTGCACTTCGCCGTTGATGCGATGCGAGGGCAAGGCGGCGTGCAGCTGGTGGCTGTCGATATTGCGCAGTTCGGCATCCAGCGCCAGCGCATTGCTGGCGGCGCTGCCGCTGAGGGTGATGCTGCCGCCGGCCAGCTCGGCCTGCAGCCCCGGCAGGGTGAGGCGGTCGCCATCGATACGGAAATCGCCCCACAGCAGCGACAGCGGCAGCCGCTGTGCCGATACCGGCCCCGGCTCGCTGTTCACCAGCGAGATGCCGCCGCGCACCGAGTCGGCATCCAGCGGCTCCATGCCGATGGCCAGCGCCAGCCGCGCCTGCGGCAGGGTGGGCAGCAGCGCATGCGGGTTCACCCCGCCCACGCGCGCATCCAGCCGGCGCAGGCGCTGCAGCGGCGCGGCGGCGAACGGCCGCCATTCGCTGTTCAGCTTGATCAGCATGCCCTGGGCGCTGATCTCGCCGTCCAGCCGCGGCTGCAGCAGCGAGCCGGCCAGATTGACGTTGCCCTGCGAGGCCACGCCTTCCAGCACGCCGCGGTAATGCAGCTCGCCGGCCAGGCGGAACGGCAGGGTGTCCAGCAGGGTGAAGCCGACGGTGGCGCCGCCCCACGGCGTATCCAGTTGCTGCAGGGTGAAGTAATGGCGGCCACCCTCATAGCGGTAGTTGGCGCGCAGCGCCGACAGCAGCGGCTGCCCCGGCTGGCTGATGCTGCCCACCGTCAGCGCGTCCAGCCGCACGTCCAGCGGCAGCGCCAGCGAGCGCGGCGCCTGCGGCGGTGCTGGCGCCTTGCTGCTGGCCTTGCCGGCATAGTGGATATTGCCCAGCGCCAGCTGGCGGATGTACAGCTGGCCGCGCCACAGCGCGGACGGTTGCCAGTCCAGCTGCAGGCTGCTGAGCTGCAGCTGCTGGCCATCGCGCTGCCAGCTCACGTCGCGCAGGGTGAAGCCGCGCCACAGCGTGCCTTCGCTGCGGCCAACCTTGAGGCTGTCGTGGCTGAGCTTGCCCGCCCACTGCCACAGGGTGGCGAAGCCGGCGGGCGTGGCGGTCAGCCAGCCCAGCAGGCCGGCGATGCCGACCAGCAGCAGCAGCGGCGGCAGCGCAAAGCGCGACCAGGGCCAGAAGGACCGGCGGCGGCGAGCCGGCGGTGCGGCGGCGGTATCGGGGGCGGAGGTGTGTTCGGGTTCGTTCATCTGCTGCATCAGAACGCCAGCCCCAGGTTGAGGTTCCAGCGCCAGCGCTTGTCGCGGTTACCGTGCGCCAGGTCGAAGGCCAGCGGCGCCAGCGGGCTGAGCCAGCGCGCGCCCACGCCGTAGGCGGTGGCGAGGTTGAGCGACTGCCAGGAGCTGGCGGCGTCACCGGCATCGACGAACACCGCGGCGCGCCAGTTCTGCGTTACCGGGTACTGGTACTCGATGCTGCTGGTGGCCAGCACGCGGCCGCCTTCGATGGTGCCGTCGCTGTTCTTCACCCCCAGGCTTTCGAACTGGTAGCCGCGCACGCTGCCGGCGCCGCCGGCCTTGAACAGCCGCGAGGTCGGTACCTGGCTGCCGTCGGCGGCGAACACCTGGCCGCCTTCCACCCGGGTAACCAGGGTGCCGTGCAGCCAGTCCGGCGACCAGTAGTTGGCCAGCCGCACGTAGCCGCGCTGGAAGCGGGTGTCCGAGCCCAGCTCGCCCACGGTGGAGGCCACCTGCGCCTCGATCAGGTAGCCGCTGCTGGGGCGCAGCAGGTTGTCGATGGCGCGCTGCGTCCAGCCGTAGGAGGCGATCAGCGCCTTGCTGTCACGGCTGAGTACGCCGTGGTCGCGCTCCTGCTCCAGTACGTATTCCAGCCCCAGCCGCGATTCGATATTGCCTACCTGGCGGATGCGGAACACGCCCAGCGAGCGGCTGTCGGTCTGGGTGCCCAGCACGTCTTCATGGCTGACATGCAGGTTGACGGCGTGCGAGTAGCCGCCGGTTTCGCGCGGCAGCGCCAGGCCCAGATCCAGCTTCTGGCGGTCGTGCTTCCAGTCGTACACCACCGAGCCGGTATAACCGCGGCGGAACAAGTTGTAGTGCTCGTAACCCAGGCGCACGCCGGGGCCGTCACCGGTGCTGTAGTTGAGGCCCAGCTCCAGCTTCTGCCGCTTCACTTCGCTGACAGTCACGCCGATGGGCACGCGGTCGCCCTGCAGCTGCTCCCACAGCGGCGCCACCACCACGCCGCTGTAGTGGCTGTCTTTTTCCAGGCTGCTCTGGTAGTCGAGGATGTCCTGCTGGCGGTAGTCGCCGCCTTCGCGGAAGTTGGCCTGCCCGCGAATGACGCTTTCCGGGTAGCGCTCGTTGCCGCTGATCTGCAGCGGGCCGTAGCGGACCAGCGGGCCGCTGTCGATGCTGACGGTGAGCGTGGCGCTGCGCGTGGCCGGGTCGATCTCGGCACGCGAGGCGGTGATGCTGGCGCGCGGGAAACGCTCCAGCAGCAGCGGGCGCAGCGCCGCCTTCTTGCTGTCGTCCCAGTCGGCCTGGCGGAATATCGCGCCGTGCGGCAAGGTCCAGCCGGCCTGCGCCGCCTCGATGAAATGGCGGAAGTCATCCACCTGCGTCACCGCGCCGCTGAACTGCAGGTTCACCTGCCCCACCGTCACCGGCAGGCCGGGGTTCACCCGCACGTGCACCAGCTGGCCGTCGCGCTGCACGCTGACCTCGGCGGAAAAGTAGCCCTCGGTTTCCAGCAGCGCCTTCGCCTCCGCCGGCGTGCTCTCCAGCATGGCCTCCAGGTCGCGCTCCTGCAGGCTGTCGTCGCTGCGCAGCTGCAGCAGGTCCAGGTTCTCCTCCAGCAGCGGCTGCAGCGCCTGGGGCGCGTCTATCTCCACCCGGTAATCCAGCGCCAGGGCGGCAAGCGGCAGGCAGAGCAGAAGTAGCAACAGGTAACGCATCAACAGGGCATCCGGCTTGAATCGCGGTTTGCATGAACCGCTCTATGCATGAACGCGCTATGGTAGTTCAGATGCCCAAGCAGCGTCAGCCATCCGGCGTTGGCCGCCGCACAGCCGTAACAGGCTTTTATAAGAAACCGGCCTGCCCGCCCGCCTAACGCCACCGCCCGGCGATCACCAGCGCAATGCCGCCCACTATCGCCACCGCCGCCAGCAGCGTGCGCAGATGCAGCGCCTCGCCCAGGAACAGCCAGCCGGCCAGTGCCGCCAGCAGCGGCACGCTCAGCTGCACCGTGGCGGCCGTTGCCGCCGCCAGGTCACGCAGCGCGGTATACCAGATGGCGTAACCGATGCCGGAAGCCAGCGCGCCGGAGGCCAGCGCGTAGACCACGCCGGCCCACGGCAGCGCGGCATGCGGCGGAAACAGCAGGCACAGCGCGGCCGCCAGCGGTACCGCGCGGGCGAAGTTGCCCGCCGTCACCTGCGTGGCGTCGCCGGCACGGCGCCCCAGCAGCGAGTAGCCGCCCCAGGCCACGCCGGCCAGCAGCATCAGTGTCATGTTCGCCAGCGGCGGCGCCGCCACGCCCGGCAGCAGCAACACCAGCAGGCCGGCCAGCGCACAGACAAAACCCAGCCACTGCCGTGCGGCCAACCTTTCGCCCTGCCACAGCCCGTAGCCGATCATGCTGGCCTGCACCGCGCCGAACAGGCACAGCGCGCCGGTGGCGGTAGTCAGCCCCAGGTAGGCAAACGAGAACGCCGCCGCGTACACGAACAGCGCCGCCGCGCCGGCCCAGCTGCCGGCACGCGGCCAGATGCCGTCGCGCCCGCGCACCAGCAGCACCAGCACCAGTGCGCCGCTGGCCAGCCGCAGCAGGGTGAAGCTGCCGGCATCGATGCCGGTGGTGGCCAGCGCCAGCCGGCACAGCAGCGAGTTGCCGGCAAACGCCAGCATGGCCAGCCAGGTCAGCAGCAGGGTGGCGGAGCGGGAGGAAACGGGCATGGGCAGACTCCAGGGCGGCACGGGCATGCGCCTACCATAGCCCATAATCCGCCGGCATAGCGGCCGGCGGGGTACCTGCCGGCTGCGACTTTGGTCGCAGTGGCGCAGGCTGTTACTGCTTATAACAGGATAACTACCTGCCTTGTACCGGTATTGGCACTGCGCTACGGTGTGCACACCCAACCCGGAGCACTCCATCATGCAAGCCCATCAGCACGCCACCACCCGCCAGTTCGACCCGCAGGCGCAAGCCTATCTCGGCAGCGCGGTACACGCCGCCGGCCCCGACCTGGCCGCCGCCCGCGACCTGCTTGCGGCCAACCTGCCCGGCAGCGCCCGCGCACTGGACGTAGGCTGCGGCGCCGGCCACCTGGCCTTCACCCTGGCGCCGCTGCTGGCCGGCATCACCGCGCTGGACCCGGCGCCGTCCATGCTGGACACCGTGGCCAGCGCCGCCGCCGAGCGCGGCCTGGCCAATATCGCCACCTGCGCCGGCCACGCCGGGGCGCTGCCGTTTGCCGATGGCAGCTTCGATCTGGTGGCCAGCCGCTACAGCGCGCACCACTGGCTGGACCTGGCTGCCGGCGTGGCCGACATGCGCCGCGTCACCGCCCCCGGCGGCTATGTGCTGATCATCGACGTGGAAGCCCCGCAGGACGCGCTGGCCGACACCCACCTGCAATGCTGGGAGCTGCTGCGCGACAGCTCGCACCTGCGCGACCGCAGCGATGCCGAATGGCGCGCGCTGCTGGCGGATGCCGGCATCGAGCTGCTGGCCCACCAGCGCTGGCCGCTGCGGCTGGAATTCGACAGCTGGGTAAAACGCATGCGCACCCCGGCGGAGAAAGTGGCGATGCTGCGCCAGCTGCAGCAGGAAGCGCCGCAGGAAGTGGCCGCCGCGCTGCAGCTGGAGGCGGACGGCAGCTTTACCGCGCAAACCGGGCTGTGGTGGGGCCGGGTGCTGTAAACACCAGGCTTGAAACACCCACCGGAAAGTCGCCTGCGGGCCGGCAGGGGACGCAGGCGGCAAGGCATGCCGCAGCCCGCTGGCGCAAAGTAGTGGCAGGCGCCTGGCAGCAGATTCAACCAATTGCCATGCAGACCGATTAAGATGAAACAGTAACTGCGGCGGACAGTGCTACCGGCACCCGGCCCGCAGTCACGGGCCATGCCGCGGTCAAGCACTGCGGCCATTGCCGCGCCGGCACCCCGGCTGCGGCCAACCTGCCACGCCGCACCAGCCATGACCACACGCTGCCTGTTCCTGCTGCTGCTGTGCTGCCTTGCCCTGTGCACCAGGGCCTGGGCCGGCGGCGTGCAGCTGGCCGCAGACACGCCCAGCTACCAGCTGAACACCGTTGCCGACGTGCTGGAAGACCCCGGCGGCCAGCTCACGCTGGCCGACGTGCGCGGCAAGCAGGCCGGCGCCTTCCGCCCGCCCGACGGCGGGCTGTCCAGCTTCGGCTTCACCCACTCGGCGTACTGGTTCCGCTTCGAGCTGAACAACCCCACGGCGCAGCCGCGCGACATGCTGCTGGTACTGCGCACCCCCTGGCTGGACAGCATCGAGCTGTACCAGCCGGACGAACACGGCGGCTACTTCCGCCAGCTACAGGGCGACACCCTGCCGTTCGCCGCCCGCCCGCACCCGCATCCGCAGTTCCTGATGGACATGCGCATTGCGCCGGGGCGGCACAGCTACTACCTGCGCATCGCCAGCCTGCAGGCGTTCATGAACCCGTTCGAGCTGTGGCAGCCGGCGGCGTTTCACGACAGCGACCGGCTGTGGGCCGGCTACTTCGGCATGTTCTACGGCGTGCTGCTGGTGATGATGCTGTACAACGGCTTTATCTGGCTGTCCACGCGTGACCGCAACTACGGCTACTACTGCCTGTACCTGGTCATCTTCTTCCTGATGAACTTCTCCTACAGCGGCTTCGCCTACCAGTACCTGTGGCCGGATTCGCCACGCTGGCTCACCGCCACCTACTCCAGCTGGATCTTCCTGTACCAGGCAGTGGCCATCGTGTTCGCCTGCCACTTTCTGGAGGCGCGCCAGCGCCTGCCGCGCCTGCACCGCATACTGCGGGCCTACCTTGTTACCGTGCTGCTGGTCTGGGGCGGCTCGCTGGCCAACGACAACCGCGTGCTGCACAACGCTCTGGCGGTGTACTTCATCTTCGTGCTGACGCCGCTGATCCTGCTTTCCGGCCTGGCCGCCTGGCGCCACGGCTACAAGGCGGCGCGCTTCTTCACCCTGGCGGCCACCGCCACACTGATTGGTGCCTTTGTCACCGCGCTCACCGTCAGCGGCGCCCTGCCCTACTCGTTTGCCAGTTTCCACGCCGCCGAATTCGGCATCACCGCCGACGTGGTACTGCTGGCGCTGGCGCTGGCCGACCGCATCAACATCCTGCGCGAGCAGAAAGAAGCGGCGGAAAAAAACGTGATCCACGAGAAGCTGCAGTCCCACGCCAGGCTGGAACAGGCCAAGCTGGCGCTGGAATACACCGTGCAGCAGCGCACCGCCGAGCTGGCGCGCGCCCGCGACGAGGCCGAGCGCCTGGCGCGCATCGACGTGCTGACCGGCGTCTCCAACCGCCGCTACTTCGAGGAAATCGCCAGCCACGAATTCGCCCGCGCCCGCCGCTACCAGCAGCCGCTGGCACTGATCCTGTTCGACATCGACCTGTTCAAGCAGATCAACGACAGCTACGGCCACGCCGTGGGCGATGCAGTGTTGCGCGACGTGGCCGATACCAGCAGCCAGGTGGTACGCGACGTGGACTTCGTGGCGCGCATCGGCGGCGAGGAATTCGCCGTCCTGCTGCCCGGCGTGGCGGCCACGCAAGCTATTGCCAGCGCCGAACGGCTGCGCGGCGAAATCGCCGCCCGGCAACTGGACAGCAACGGCCAGCCGGTACGCTTTACCGCCAGCTTTGGCGTGGCGCAGCTGGAAGACGGCGACAACAGCTACCAGACCCTCCTGCAGCGCGCCGACCAGATGATGTACCAATCCAAGCGCGCCGGCCGCAACCAGGTCTCGCCGCTGCTGTAGCGGCTTGCTGGCACAGCGCTGCGGCCAACTTTGCGCTAAGGTAGCGCCCTGCCGTGGCCGCCACGGCCACGCCACCCACCACCCCTCCGGATCTGCATGCGCATCACACGCTCCCTGCTGCTGGCCTGCTGCCTGAGCGGCGCCCTGCACGCCGCGCCGCTCACCATCATGGTGGAAGACGCCGCCGCGCCGTGGTCCAACCCGGACGGCAGCGGCTACGCCAACAGCATCGTGCGCGAGGCCTTCAACGCCGCCGGCGTGCCCATCAAACTCATCGTGGTGCCCTACGCCCGCTGCAAGGCCAGCGTGCTGGCCGGCGAAGCAGCGGCCTGCTTCAACATGTCATGGGAGCCGGCAATGCAGGGGCGGGTGACATTTGCCAGCCAGCCCATCTTCGTCACCGAATCGCGGGTGTACGCCGTCAGCAATACCACGCTGGCCAGCGCCGGTAACCTCGCCAGCCTGCCCGCCGGCAGCAGCGTCGGCCTGGTCTACGGCTACGAATACCCCGACAAGCTCAACAGCATCAAAGCGCGCGTCAGCATCGACTACTCCAACAGCGAAAGCATCATGCTGAAAAAGCTGCTGGCCGGCCGCATCCAGTACGCGGTACTGAACATCGACGCCAGGAAGACCGAAGCACTGGTCATGCACAACGCCGGCATCGACCGCCAGCAAGTGCGCTACCTGTTCACCGCCGGCAAGCTGCGCTCCTACATCGGCTTCAGCACCCGCCACCCGCAAGGCGAACACGCACTGCAGAAATTCAACCAGGGCATGCGCCGTATCCACGACCGCATCGACAGCATCATCCAGGCCAACTGAACCGGCAGCGTTCGGCGTGCCTCGAAGCACCCCTTTTTCCAGCCGGACAAGTCGCGACGAGGCCAGGTGCGCATGGCGAGAACGAAACCAGCTGCGCTGCATATGATTGATATGCAAGGAAAAACTCTTGTGAGCAACGCAGTATCGCAACGAAAGCGGAGGTTCCGCGCGGCCCGTTAAGCTGTCGTTAATCCCTGCTACCTATAGTGCCGACAGCCCCCTCACTCACGGAACCGACACCATGACGACCGCTCGCACCACCAAACTCGGCCTGGCCCTGCTGCTGATGGCCTGCTTCGCCACCGCCCCGGCCCAGGCAGGCGAAATCAAGAACGTGATGAAAGACATGAAGACCACCGTGAAGGCCGCACTGGCCAGCAACAATATGGCGGACTTCAACAAACACTTCACCCAGCTGCAGAACGACGTGGCCAAGGCCAGCAAACTGCCGCTGAAAAAAGACCAACCCACCTACGACAAGGGCCTGAAGGAACTGCAACAGCAGCTGGACGTGGTAAGCCAGGCGGTAAAAGCCAACAACCTGGCCGCCGCCAAGGACGCACTGCAGAAAACCGACCCGATCAAGAAGCACTACCACAAGCAGCTGGACATCTAAGCCATGCGGCCAACGTTGGCCGCAAGCTGTGTTGCCCGGCAGATGAAATGGAAACAGCCCCCGCGGATGCGGGGGCTGTTTTTTTGAGCTGCGTGGCGCACGCGCCAATCCACGACCTAGCTCATATCATCAGCGCTGAACTACCCGCCTGGTTTGCCTGCTTGCCCCGCACTTGAGCACGGCCAACTTTTATAGATATCCATGTTGCATTCATAAAAACCATGCCATAAGCTGCCAAAAAACATATCGAAATAAGCGAATGGCAACTCTGGATTCCGGTGCCGACCTCGGCCCCAGCGGCCGAATTCGGCAGCTGCGCCAGTATTTGGCTGGCCTCACTCAGCAACACGTGTTGGCGGTGCTGCAGGACTTCTCATTAGAAGAGGCTGCGCAGTATGGCTACAGCGATTCCGCTGACTACGACCTGATTCATAACAGCCAGCGCTATCCGCCCAAGGCGGTACTAGGGTTGGCCGCAGGCCAGCTACTCGGCCAAGCCCTACCGGCCAGCAGCTTTACCGGCGGCCTGTCATCCCCCTGCTTCCATATTCTGGAAAACCTCGGCTTTACCATTGCCCCCAAGCCCGCCCTGCGGCGCTACCAACAATACGATCGCTACGCCATCTCGCAGCTGTTTGAGCCTGGCTGCACATTTAGCCCCGGTGCAGGACGTTGGGGCATACCCGGCATCGTCGAGACCCCCAAAGACAGCGGCCACTTTGTATTTTTAGTAACGCTTGGCAAACCCGTAGAAGGCAACCCCTACCAAGACGCCCTCACCACCGACGGCTACCTAATATGGGAATCACAAACCCGCCATAGCTTTAAATCCAAGGCCATTCAGCAGCTGTTGGTACACAACGAACAACAACACAATGTGCACCTGTTTTTGCGGCCAACTAGTAACAGCGATTACTTCTACATGGGCCTGTTGGCCTACCACAGCCACGACCCGCAAAAAACAAACCCCGTGCATTTTGTCTGGCGAATCCTGAATTGGGACCTGAGCCCTGAAACGCTGCAAACCATGCTGCTACCAGTGCTTCCTGCACTGAACCCCACCTACAGCGCCCCCAAGACACCGGCCGCCACACAGACCCTACAGCGCGTCGCGCCCCCGCAAGCAACGACAAGCAGCCATAAGCGCACTGGCAAAAAACCAGCTAGCGGCAATGTAGATTGGGCAGCCCGCGACGAGCGCAACCGCGACTTAGGGCTGCAAGGTGAAAAGCTGGTGCTGCAGTATGAAATCGACAGCCTGCGCCAATGCTGTCGTCATGATCTTGCGGAACAGGTGCAGCACATTGCGCTAAGTAATTCGGCCGCAGGTTACGACATTGCATCGTTTTACCCTGATGGTCGGCCGAAACTAATTGAAGTAAAAACTACGCAAGGCCCGTCAAATACACCATTTTATATTTCGGCTAATGAGGTTTTGGTCTCACAAATACTGGCTGATGCCTACGTCATTTATCGCGTTTTTGACTTCAAGGCAGGTGTAGTCAACGTGAGTTTTTTTGAGATGACGGGGAGTGCAGAGCAAAACTGCAAATTAGAGGCGGTAAGTTTTAAAGCTCAACCAGTAATGTTATGACTCGACCGGGATATTGCACTTCTGTAGAGACACAGCTAGATAAGCAATGTTGGCGACAACTGATCGGCCTTAGCTGCCGTTGGTTCCTAGGGTATCACTGTCTGCAAACATAGATCACCGGTCATAAAGCAAGTAGGAATCCGTTGCCATCTTTGAGAGCCGAATCGTTCCAGATGGTAATTATTTTTCGTATCCTGAAGACATTCAAAACGCATAAAGAGCATTGCCATGGAACAACAAACACTCCTCTACGATGAGCGATTCCTTGAGAACCATGCGGGTGCCATCATCACTGATCCCGCCACTGCCATTGTTGAGCTTGTTGCTAACAGCTGGGACGCTTATGCAACCGAGGTTCGCATAACCTGGCCGGATCCCAAGGAAGGGCAGCCGTTCAGAATTTGGGACAATGGGCATGGGATGACACGGGATGAGTTTCAAAATATTTGGCGAACCATTGACTACAACCGAGTGAAGAACCAAGGGCGGAGTACCGAGCCGCCAAGCGATGTTCAGGGGCTATCCCGCACTGTATTTGGGAAGAATGGCAAGGGCCGTTTCGCGAGCTTTTGCTTTGCAAGTGAATACATCATCACTTCCAAGAAGAATGGGCAGGAATTTGTTTGTAAGGTTCGCACGACCTCAACTGCCCCTCTCGTTCTTGAAGAACTTTCCTTCAAGGCTGAAGGTGTAGAGGGGCATGGAACAGAAATCGTAGGGACTGGCGTCATTCCACGAAGAGTGTTCAGTGAGGAACAAGCTAGAGAGTTGATCGGTAGTCGCTTCCTTGCGAATCCATCCTTCAAAGTTTTAGTTAGTGGTCGCCAAATCACCTTCAACGATATTCCGTCTCTTTTATCTACTGAAGAAGTAGAAGTCAATGATTACGGAACCGTTCGTATTCTTCATATCGATGCCAAGAAGGCTGATAAAACCACAAAGCAGCACGGCATAGCATGGTGGGTCCAAAACCGTGCGGTGGGCGAGTGCAAGTGGAGCGGTAGCGACTACGAGAAAATTCTTGATGGAAGAACTTCAGAGGCAAAGCGATTTACATTCATTGTTCAAGCAGATTACCTCAACCAGCTAGATGCCGTTCTTGAAAATTGGAAGGGCTTTAAGGAAGATCACCCTGTATGGCTCCAAACCCGCGAGATTGTTCAGGATCGCATTCGCCAGATCATCTTCGATAGCAGCAAGACAGAGCGGGAAAGCCGGCGAAGTGCAGTTATTGGAAAGGTTGGCAACTCGATCAACACCCTTTCCCCCGTAAGCAAGGACAGAGTTAAAAGCTTCATTAATGAGGTCATTGATACTTGCCCAAACTTCGGTGAGAACGAAATCGTACAGCTGTCTATTATTCTCGCCAAGCTCGAGCAATCCAAGTCTCGTTATGGACTACTTGACCTGCTACACAAGTGCGAACCCCATGATTATGATAATCTGCATGCCATTCTAAATGAATGGACAATTGGAATGGCAAAGCTAGTCTTGGACGAAATACAGAATCGTTTGAAGATTATAAATGAATTCCGAATCAAGATTCAGATTGCTGGCATAGATGAAGTAAAGGAACTTCAACCATTATTCTCCAAGGGATTGTGGATGTTTGGGGACAAATTTGAATCAATTCACTTTACCTCCAACAAGGGAATGACTACTGTCATCCGTGAACTCTTTGATGGTAAAGATGATAAGGCTTCACTGAATCGTCCGGATTTTGTTATTCGACTTGATGGCAGTGTAGGATTCTATTCTTTGCCATCTTATTGCGACGAGTTTCAAGAAGAAGGCGTCCAACATCTTGTTATTGTCGATCTCAAAACAACAAAACTTTCACTTGGGTCAAAAGAGAAAGAGCAAATTTGGAAGTATGTCAAAGAATTACGAAAGAAGGGCTACATCCAGCCCGAAACGAGAATTGATGGTTTTGTTTTAGGAGATCAAATTGAACCCGGCGAAGGGGGCACTCGAACCGAGGACAATAAAAAGGTAACAATTCAACCACTTCTATATAGTGTGCTTTTGAACAGAGCCGAGCAACGATTATTGAAGCTCTTTGAGAAGGTTAAAGAAGCCCCATTCTTACTTGAGCAGCAAGAAGAGTTGAAAAAATTTATTGAGCCTGCGGAAGTGATACAGAAAGACATACTAACTGAACAAAGTGTTGCCTAATTATTTCTAAAAACGTAGCTAAGCGAGGACTATCCTCAAGGGCTGACGATCTGCCCGCAGGCAGTGGTTCGGCCAATACAGTCAGTCTTGTTGCAGATGAACATGGCTGATTTCAGCCTAGATGCAACCGAGGAAGCGTCTAGGGTGCTAGCGGCGATTCGTCTTGAATTGAAGTGAGCACGTCAACAGGATTGCAATGTGAGGCTTGCCGGCCAGTATGGTAAAGGATCATCAACGTTTTGATGCTCAACAGGGAAATTTTCATCAATACTGCAATTGCACGAAAATTAGCTTAGATATCACCTTCATAAAAATATAATTTATATTCAATTTATCTATAGGTAAGATCAGATGGAATTCCTAGTGCAGCGCTACAACGCGCCAGCCCCGTCAGTTGATACATATCCTCACTGCCTCCTCAAACAAGATAACTGGGATGACTACTCTTCCAAGACGTTGTTCCGATTGACATATATTGCATCGCCATCAGAGAAATTACCGCTTGGCAGCATTAAGATAATGTCGAATCGAGTAGAGGATTACGACCCTCAGGGCTTCGTGCTTCTTCCTGATTCCTTCAAGTCCCTTGACGAAAATTTCGCGTCACTTGGACAAGAGCTGGGCTTCTATGAGGATCTCGCCAAAGACACTCACCTGATGGAGCAAATTCTCACTAGTCTTAATGACCTCGTCTACAACCAAGGAATTGTTGAAGACTTTGAAAATTTGGCTGTTTTTAAAAATTCACTTATTCGGTTCAGTGAAGCAGAGCAGGCATTCCGTCAAGGTAATCGATTGTTAATAGGACAGGTTTCTGGCGAAAATAGCTACGATTTCTCCTTTGAGTGCAAAGTTGGGTCTGCATCTCAAAATCATAAAGCAAAGTTTATATTCGACGGTACTGACGTTATTCCCGGGCGGATCGTGGCAATCATTGGAGGTAACGGTACTGGCAAGACTCAGTTCTTGGCGAAAATGGCACTCGCTCTAAGTGGTGAAAGTGAATCCGGCAGGTTTCAACCTAACCGCCCGTCCTTTTCAAAAATTATTGCAGTTTCTTATAGTGCCTTCGATAAATTTGAACGCCCTAACAAGAAAAGAACCTTCAGTTATATATATTGCGGCCTTAAAGACAATCAAGGCTTTCTTACAGCTAAAAAACTAGAATCGCGTTACGAAAATTCGGCTGCAAAGCTTACCCTGCTGCGCAGGGAAAGGCTTTGGTTCGATGTTCTTAAGAATCTAATTGATGAGAATCACTTACTTCAAATATCTGAAGATTTATTTGATAAAAAGATTTTTTCTAGGGTGGCTCACAATTCTGACGGACTTCTAAGTTCAGGGCAAAGCATCATTATGTACATAGTCACGGAAATTCTAGCGAATATCCGGAGCCAATCGCTCATCCTTTTTGATGAGCCAGAGATGCATTTGCATCCAAGTGCGATAGCAAAGTTGATTATAATCATAAATACCATACTTCAGCACTTTGACTCTTATGCATTACTTGCGACGCACTCTCCCCTTATCCTGCAAGAAGTCCCCAGCAAATATGTAAAAGTCTTTGATAGAGTCGGCTCAATTCCTATTGTGCGAGATCTTGACATGGAATGTTTTGGAGAAAACATTACAGTTATCACCAAACATGTTTTCGAGACTGTCGCAACAGAGCCAAATTACAAAAAAGTATTGAGGCAATTGTCTTCGAAATATACAGCCAGTGAAGTGAACGAAATATTCAAAGGCGAATTGAGTCTCAATGCTTCAATTTTCCTGCAGGCACTTTACGACGGCGAATAAAATGAAAAATCTTAATCCGCTGGATGCCCCATTCAATCACTACTTCAATAGAATTGTAGATGGAAAAAACAATACGGTTAAAGGAAAACAAAACGCTGCAAAGAAAACTCTTGAATCGCTAAAAAATATCATCGCTCAACATTACACGCTATACACAGATAAATTTAAAAGCGACACATTGTTTACGTTACCAACGTCGACCTACGGTGGGCAGCAGAAGGAACACCTTCTCCAAGCATATACAGGAGGCGGTGAAGCGTTAGATGGACTCAAAGCGTTCATAAAAGCGGCACAACCGACCCGACTCCAAGGCACTTGTCAATATTGTGGAATTTCCATTCCTAAAACTATGGATCACTATGTGCCGAAAGAGGATTTTCCAGAATTTGCAGTAATGGCTCTCAACCTTGTTCCGTGCTGTGGAGAATGTAATGGCCATAAATTGGCCTACTGGAAAGACTCTAATACAAGAGGAATAATAAATTTTTATCGCGACCCAATCCCTAACGTGAGATTCCTCTTTGTAACATTGGTTTGGTCCGGAAATTTTGCCATTCCGACATTCTTTATAGAAAATAGCGGCAATATTGATGGCACTCTTTTTTCTATAATTGAAAAACACTTCAGTCGGCTTCACCTTCTTAGTCGATACAAAGATCAATCAAATGATTTTATTACGGACACGATAGACTCAGTTGTGTCTAATGCAGACAACCCTGACCCCCAGACCATTTCGAATAATCTGCATGGGCATGTGTCAAAAATAGAAAGCCGACTGGGCGTAAATTCATGGAAAGCCGTACTTCTACAAGCGTTGGCTTCTGAGGCTCGTTTCATCACCTTGCTATCGACCAAAATAGCTCGCAAAGTTGATGTCAATAAAGATGGAGACGAAGACGATTAACACGTCGATCACCTTAAAATCGTCCGCCCTTCCATATCAAACTCAATGAAAGAGCAGCCACTTTACTTTGCAAAATTTATGAAGGCCTGCTTTTCGATGTAAAAGCAGGCCTTGTTTATTAGGTGCTTAAGTGACTGCTTAGGCCGACAAACAGACTTGTGACCTCCATGACACAAACCTTATCGGTTAGCTACAAATGAAAAATGGCCTCCAAACTTGGAGGCCATTTGCTAAACTAACTGCAGAGCGGAGAATCCCAAAAATCTAGAAAAGTGGGAAAAAACTAGATATTCGTGGGATCCTACATACATACACTGTAGATGAACGCATAACCTGGGAAATCCCATCATTTCAAATCAATGAGTTACAACGCACCAGGATGCATAAGACAAGAAAATTCGAAGCATAAGCTGGGAATTTACGCTCGTTGCCCAGCAAAAAAACTCGGCTCATCCAGTCGAAAACTAAGCCTTCCCATCAGTATGAGTGAGCACCATCGACGGAAAATGCTCTCAGAAACCGGCTGCTAAATATAGCTGTTTTCAGGTCATCACCCAAGGACCGATAAGCCAATGGATTGAGCGCCACCATCTCCTGACAGCGGGCAACTGTACAGTTTTTGTCAGAAATCGCAGCGAATGCAGCCTGCCGGTTGGCGCCTGGGCTCACATGACAAGCATGTAAACATGTTTGAATGGCAAATAACATAGAACTAGGAGTACGGCTTACGGGTAAAACATCGATTGAGCCACAGTAAGGGGGCCCAGAAAGATGCCAGCCTCTGCTGTCTGATTCTTGCTTGATTGCCCAGTACAGCCCAGAGGTTTTGTCTGAAAAGTGTTCTATTCGAAGCGGTTTTGTCTGAATTGTGTAGGATTCTGACTGTGACGCAGGGAAAGACGCCAAGGTAGATGTCCAGCTCCAGACAAGGAAAAAGACAGCGAGAAAGGGGACTCCAGGGGTCAGGTGCTGCTGGCTCGTGGCGACCAGATAGTCACTTTGACTTCCTGACTTTACTGGCCCGCTGACGTGGGGAAGCAGTCCTTGTCAACATAAGCGGATTGATGCTCGCAATGGGAGCAATCGTCTCGAACCACGATTCCCGCCCCAATACCCGGACAACCTGGATAAGTGTTCGTAGCGACGAACCACCGCCAGCCTCCAGATTCCGCAAAGTACGAACGCTGATACCCGCGCGCTCGGCAAGTGATTTCTGGTCGAGGTTACGATGTATCCGCAGTGTCTTCAACCGCTCCCCCAGAGCTACTTCCATTTCGTCCACCGTTTGATGCCGGGGTTCGTTGCTCGTCGCCATACATTGCCTCCAGAAACCATCTGCAACAACCGGCAATATTATTCCTCTTATCTTCAAAAATCACTAATAAGAGGCTATTTTTTGCTGGTTATTGCGATGAGTGGTGAACGTAGCCCATGGCAATGCTCCTGGCACACCGACCTCTTTCACACGGCGTTCCGGGATTCGCATTTCATGCCCTCGACGGTGCCTATACTCTGATGCAAGACCTGCATGCTACTCGCCGAGCACAATGCCGCCGGATAGAAGGGCCGCCCCATCCAGGATGGGCTTCGGTGATGCTGCGATTGCCGCCGGCGCGGACGAGGTGCTCACCACCAGCGCGCCGGGGAAACCGATGCTGGGGGGAAGTTCTGAGACATCCGGCGCGCAGGCGAAGACAGAAGCGCGGAACGAAAGTCTGTCGGGCGAGGCCGGCTCCATACCGTAGTACGTGGGTGGCGGTTGAGTGAAGGCTATCCCAGGCAGGACATGCCCTAGGGAGGGCTGGGCTCAGCCTCACCACCCGTAGGTAGGCTGTGAAAGTGTGCATACGCCTTTTCGGCTGAGCCTTTTAACCATGAGCTGAAACTATTGCACCGTGCGGATGTAGAAACACCACTTGCACCGTTACAAAGTAACTCTGTACAGCTCAGTTACCGCAAGCAGCAACGCTGTATCCCATAGCCCGGTACCCCGCCTGTCGCTTATCCCACATATGTACAAGCGCAGCATGCCCGGCATCGACAAAGTCGATAATGCGCACATCTGTTTTGGTTGCGTGTTCCCGATGTAGGCGACCGGCATACTGCTGCAGCGTTCCTTTCCAAGAGACAGGCATTGCTAACACCAGCGTATCAAGTGGTGGGTGAAAGCTCGGTATAGCAGTACGCTCTGGCCACGAGTCCTGGCACGCGCAATGACGCTTGCAGCGGAAGGTCTGTACGGGAAATTTGTAGTGCGGGTTTTGCTCAACATCAGGCGGTCAATAGAACGACAAACCGCGCAGCATATCAGAGTGTTTTCATGAAAAATAGAGGCGTTTTTGCCGACGTTACAAGCAATAAAACAGAAAATGGTTGATTGTGCAGGGGCTTTGGGGGAGAAGTTTTTTTCGCGTTACGCGCATGTAACGTTGGCGTTACAAGGTGTCGTGATGGCGTCGCACGGAGTGGTAAACCCATGCCGCAGCGCTCAAGACAATGTGTGTTAAAACGGGAAATCGTGTGACAGACTGGAGAGCCTGCAAGACGAACTCGGCCAGATTTGTCGTGATAACGACCAGTGGAATATTCAGCGACTAGGCCCAACCGCCACGCTTGGCTGTTGATGACACCTGGCAGCTCAGGACATGCGGCGCTCGCATCTAGCCAGACAAATGCGCAAACAGCCCCCTCCGGTTTGGACAGGATTTCGCAAGACTGCAGCCTACTGCAGACAACCCGCCCCATGGCCAGCCCCCGCATCGAACCCTCTCATAAATAGGGCTCGACCGCTTTGGCGGCTCACATCAACAAAAACAGGTTCACTTTCAAAACTGCAGGTCAGCATTGCACTGACGTCTATCAACCGAAGGCGATGGGATGGGGGTTTTCAAGCTGGGTACGCGACATCTTTAGGTGCCCTATGACCTGTTTACGGTTTGAGCATTGGATAAGTGCGGGACAAGCCTGTCGCTTTGCCCGTAATAAGCACTCCAATGCGGCAGCCCCCTCTCTGCAATTTCGTAGCGCGCTACAAACTTGCATTGCCAACAGCTCATTGATACCATGGGGTATCGAAACCGAACGCTTCCCAAAACACCATGACACGAACCGACACCCCCGTAACAAGGGCTTACTGGCGACTGGCTGACCTTGCGCGTCTTGACGACGCCCATGACGCCCAACTGTTCGCACTGACCTGGCTAGCTGCCGGGCGCATGGTTGCCCTGCAACAAGCCGGTGACGACTCTGCGGTTCGTGAACTGGTCGAGCCACATGCTTGGGAAAAATTGTTAGAAGCAGGATTCCCTGCGGAGGCACATAACCTCATCCGTGCGCACTGGTCTTCGGCGGTCGAGCATGATGTCAGTCGACGCACAGCGGCGGCGGACATCGTATCCGGCCTGGAAATGGAACTTGGGGTGCAGCGGTGGGATGTGCTGCCCTGTCTTTCAGAACCTTCAGGTCGGAAAAGCGAGACAGAAGGCACATTGATACCCGAATTGTCTTCTTTGCTGATGGACATGGTCGAGGCACCACCAGACAGTGAGGTCTGGATTCCATTCGACTTCAAAGGACAGCTAACCATCGAAGCACTTCGCCGAGGTTGGCGTGTTCTTGCAACGTCTCCCTTCGCATCCTGGCCGCTCATCCGACAACTCCTTTTGACAATTGAAACAGGTGAACCACAGCCGCCGTCCGTTCGGATTGAGAGTGGCAGTAATGCAATGGCTTATTCAGAGCGGCGTGCGGACTATGGCCTTGTTGTGCCCCCATTTGGCGTGCCAGTAAAAAATGGCCGTGTGTTGGGTTGGGACATTACGAGGACTCGCCCCTATGAACGGTTCACACGAAGCGAGTCCTGGACCTTGTTTGAATTCGTGAATCGTATTAATAAGCGAGTAGTTTTTGTAACACTACAGGGAGTGTTGTTCTCTCTAGGCCAAGAACAGCGCTTGCGTGAATACCTGCTAGGCAATCCATCTCACGCGCTCCAAACTGTTGTCGCATTGCCACCGGGAACACTCGGCGCCACAGCCCTTTCCGGTGCCATCCTCACGTTTAATACGGTTGGGCCAACCAATACCGTTTTCATGGCGAACCTTGTCAGCGGTCGCCGTTCCCTTCAGGAGGCGGGTGACATTTTGTCAGCTGCTCGGGAGGTGGTGCTTGAACAGCACACGTCGGATAAGTCCAGATGGGTCGGGCGCGAGGAAATTGCAGAAAACGAATATAGCTTTGCGCCCTCCCGCTATTTGCGGCAAGTGGCTGACTTGGGCGATGAGGTAGTCACGCTTGGGGACCTCTACGAAGCGGTGAGGCCGCCCGCAACCTCCAAAGAAGTCAGCTCGCTTGAGGTTGCAGAAGTCGGCTTGCCGGACCTGAATAATTGGCAGCCTATCAATCACTCCATCGAAAAGACCACCTACCTGAAATCAGGACCAAAAGCTTCGACTCTGGTTCAGCCAGGGGATGTTGTGATTGCCATCAAAGGCTCAGTCGGGCGGGTTGCGCTGATGGGTGGGTCGGCACAGCACAGACCCACCGTCGTGTCACAGAGTTGCCTCGCATTGCGCCTGAACCCCAAGCAACCAAATAAACACCTGCCTGCTGAGGTTCTTGTCATGTACCTCAGGTCGCCCCACGGCCAAGCACAACTAGCCAGCCTTCAGGTGGGCGCGGGGGTGCCACACATTAGCCCTAACACGCTACTTGGTGCAGTCTCGATACCGATGCCATCGATGGAGCGTACCCGGGAAATCCTGCAGGACTATGAGCGACTCTGCAAGCTGGAGCAGCAGGTAGCCTCTCTGGAGAGAGAAATGGCAGACATCCCACGGCGACGCTGGCCGGGTAATGCATGTTAGGCAAACTATGACATTCAGTCATCACAACCATCGTGATGACTCCATGGAGTTAAAGGCGTGAAGAAAAACAATACCTTACGGCGGGAATGTGCGGGACAGGTAGACATTTGTGCACTCAATGAGTACCATATGTTTAACAACACCCGCCACGCCTCTCCACGATGCGCACCAGGCGGGTTTCTCATTTCTGGGGGCGGAAATGGCCTTTCTTAAACCGCCCCTCAGCGTCGATGCGCAAATCGACCTGCTGCAAAAGCGCGGCATGGCGTTTCCTGACCGCGACCGCGCCAAGCACTACCTCACCCATATCAATTACTACCGCTTGCGGGCCTATTGGTTGCCATTCGAGACCGAACCCACCAACGGGGACGACCACGTCTTTGCCCCCGGCGCCAACTTTGACACAGTTTTGGCGACCTATGTGTTCGACCGCGAGCTGCGCTTGTTGCTACTGGACGCCATTGAGCGGGTCGAAATCTCGCTGCGCACAACGTTTGCCCAGCATCTGGCTGACCGCTATGGCGCCTTTGCGCATGACGAAGCCGCCCTATTCAGCGACCAAGGGGTCTGGGGCATCAGTCAGGGCGAACTGCTTAAGGAATACCAGCGCAGTCGTGAAACCTTCGCCAAGCACTATCGCGACCATTACCCAGAGCTCAATACACCGCCCATCTGGGTCTCCTGCGAGTTGATGACGTTGGGCCATCTGTCACGCTGGCTCAAAAACCTGAAGCTAGCCGAAGACCGCCAGCGGATTGCCAACCAGTATGGGTTGGACGAACGCGTCCTGGTCTCGTTTGCCCACCATCTCACCGTGGTTCGCAACCATTGTGCCCATCACGGCCGGGTGTGGAACCGACGCTTCGCATTGCGCTTCACGCCTCCCCAAAAGAAGCCGAAAGACATCGCGGCCACGTTTAACCCCAACGAAACTCAACTGCTTTACAACACCCTGACCATGCTGGCTTACCTGCTCGACCTGATGAGCCCGAACCATACCTGGCGCCGACAAATCCATGCCCTAATTGCGGCACATCCGGAGATTGATACGGCGCTAATGGGTTTTCCAGCGGATTGGCGGCAGCGTAGTTTGTGGAAGATTGCAGCGTGAGCATACCAACGTACAGGGCATATAATACGAACCCGACGCACGGAGCCTCAAAACGCCAACGAGAAACATCATGGCCAATCAACTTACCCTCGAAGCCCTTGAATCGTGGCTTTGGGAGTCCGCCAACATTCTGCGCGGCTCCATCGACTCGTCCGACTTCATAGGGAGGGCTGGGCTCAGCCTCACCACCCGTAGGTTTGCTACAGAGTGTGCATACGTTTTTATGGCTGAGCCAAATGGACCAGCCTAGGGGTTTCAGATGCCAGTGGCGAATACTCAGTGACGGAAATGCTTCTGCGATTTCCTGTATTCAGAAGCACTCGCTAAGCGTTAGTCCATTCAATAGCGCGAATTACTTCTAAATCCCACCTTCGGGGTATCGTAGCTGCCGCGAGCGTCTTGCAACAGCAGTGGCATGCGGGACCACCCAATAACCAGACAACAAGCAATTTGGCAAAGCCTCGCAAGGGCACCCTGCTTACAATAATTAGTTCCCAAGCTTCAGCAGTCAATGACGGCACACCAGCAGAACTGACACGCCGTCTTCACCCGCAAGGGTGGCCACACTATACAAACAGGTCGTGACCTGCTCTGGCACCGATGACCGCCAGCCGTCCGAGGTCAGCCATCCTAATCAACCCCCCACGAAAAGCTCCATCCGGAAGCGGTTTCGCCCCAACCTGCTCAATACCCGGCAACAGTTTCGACAGTGCCGAAGATTTTGTCCCCATGCCACGAGCCAAGTCAGCCAGCGGCACATAGGTCTGCCTGAACGACAGCAACTGATGCGGCATGACGACCCGACACGACTTACCCCGCAACTGAATCGCCTCGGACTCCAGTAGCCCTTCTTCTATCCAGTGTGAAATGCTTTCCCATTTCCAGCCGGTGAGCTTGGCAAGCTGCTGTATCGACATGCCAGCCTCCAGGAGCGGGGTGCCGAAATACTCGGTCACGTCTTCACGCCGAAATACGCAGTCCCCCAACCGACATCCGACCTCGATAGCCTTGACCCGACCATCCGCGATAGCTTGCATCACAGCTTGAATAGCTCGTTTGTCACCCATGCGCCGGCTAGTCAGTTCCGCCCACGTGAGCGTTTCTCCCTTGCTAGCCGCAGCAGAGTCGGCCGCTTCTCGAATACGAGTGAGCAGTGCTGAGAAGGAGTCAGATGCCACCGGACCACCCTTTAGCAGGTCATGGCGCCAATTCACGTCAGCCGAAATCACACCAGCCGCCACTATGTGCTCCAGCACCGCAGGAGTAACACCAGCGACTTCACAAGCGGCGTCGAGACTTATCCACTCATTGCGACGTTGCTGGATGCGGTCCACCTCAGCACGAGGCAGCTCATACACTTGGCCACGCGTGCCAAACCGACGTGTGCGATGGATGCACTCTCCATCCTGAATCGCCTTGTGCAGCCTGGAGGCACTGACCCCAATGACTTTTGCCGCTTCTGCCGAACGCAGATACTCAGTCACGTCTTCTGCCATGTTCTTGGCGGAGTCGAGGCCAAGAATGCCATCGAATTTTTCTGCGGCGACCTCGATGATGACCTGCAAAAAGACCTCGAGGGCAGTGCCCTGGCAAGCTTTGCGCAGTCCGATATACCAAGGGCCCAGCAATGTATTGAGGGTCCGTGCCTCTGGCGTCCCAACCTCTATGCGACGCTCCACATGTACCTGAAACCCCGCAGGCCAATTGGCTAGTAACCCCTCCAGTGGCGCCAAAAATGTAGCAGCCTCTGTCACCGTTCTCGGATAAGCAAGACTGCGATGTAACGGTGCCCGCGTCGGGTCCGCCGACAAACACAGCGTCGCGACAACCTGCCCCAATGTGCTGATGTCTACGCGTTTCAGCCGGGGCTCGATATGGCTGGCATGCTTGCCGTGGCTAGCGATGAGCGCCGACAGCCAAAGCTGCGCCGGGGTTGCCTCTTCGCGGGGCAATCTTTGCAAGTCCTGCCCACAGCTACAACGGTCAACATGGTCACGATGCTGCGTCAGACTCTCCCCGCAGTCATTGCAACAGTCAACGAGCTTGATACGGTGCTTCGGGCAGGCCGTGACATAAGCATGCTCCCAGCTTTGCCGCAGATAACCGTCCTCCTCCAGACATACTGGGCAGACAGCGTCAGTGTGGACTCGGTACAAACGCCCCCAGCTACGACTCTCCTCTTCTTTTTGGCTGGCACGTAGCGCCCATTCAAATTCGAGGCCGAGCTGACTGGCAACTAAATCAGCATGCCCAAACAATGCATGGCGGCTACGTTGCACCCCAGCAATCCCAGCCAGCTCCTGCCAACCGGACAGCACGTTATCGGTCACTAACCTCCGGTAATAGCCAAGCCCGGACTCATCCACATGCGGTGCATACGTCACAATCAAACTCATTGCGCAGCCCTCGACAGTTTTTCGAGAAGCGGTACCGGCAAGTCGTTATCGTTCATGACCGTCACAAAGGCTTGATGCAGTGCCGCTGGCGCCACGCCAGCTTCTATGGCAGAAGGGTCCGCAAATGCTGGAAAGTTAGGAGAACCTGCCACTTCAATCGCGCTAACTGCCGCCTGGCAATCCGTGAACGTTAACGAGCACGGTTGGACTGACGACTGCTGGCTGGCAAGCTCTTGCATGAACCGACTCAGCACCCCAATGAGCCCACCACTCAGCAAATAGCACTGATACGTCAGCGCCTGTCCAGGCAATTCAATTGGATAACCAGACTCGCGAAACAAATTGGCGTATGTCGCCACGCAGCTGTGAAACGCCTGCATGTTTGCCGGGATGCGAGAGTCGTAAGGTAACAGTCGTCGAGAGGCGGAAGCGCGCGTCCGCAATTGCTCATTACACTCAAACAGTCGTTCAAGCCGCGGTACGCCAAATAACAGCAGCGTCAGGTTGAGACGGTCGGCCAAGGTTTTGAACCAGTCTGCCGCGACGCGCGGCGGTACGCGTGCGCCAACGTCTACCAGATGGCTTGCCTCCTCAAACATGAGGACGCGCGTGCCTGCTAACTGCAGTTGGTGCTTCATCCGTTCTTCCAGCTCCCGCGGTTTCGCGGATTTGCCACTATGCGGTACAGGCAGGCCAAGCGCGGTTAATACACTCACTGACAATCCGGAGTGTGAAATGCCGGGTGGCAACGGGACCTGTAATACCGGTACGTGCCGCCGGCCATCCACCTTGGTTTCTGGATAAAGGCGACAGAGTGCATTGATGAGCATTGACTTGCCTACACGTGACGGCCCAATGACGCGCTCGATACGACTGGCTGCACCATCGAGCGCATCTTCGATGCGCTCCTGTAATGGTTTGTGTTGCGCGAGGAACAGCGGATGGGGAAGTTCACACTCTTCGATTGCAATACGTAGTTGCTTGCCAGGGGTCATGACAGTTTCCCCCCACTTTCTTTACTCAGTACCGGCAGCAGCATCACGTCATCGGATAACAGGCTCGCCGCGGCCACTTCGACACGCGGAGACGTAGTTGCTCGAGTAGACCGTGCAGGTACTGGTGGCGGTAACGGACTGGGCAGCCTGGCTGCACGAGAGGTCGCTTTCGCTTCTTTATCCTTGCGGGCCGTATCGCGATTGCGGTCATACTTACTTTGTTTCTTGCGCTTGGGCGCAAGAGAGTCAGCGACAACTTTGTCATGCATGTCGCGGTCGAAATTTTCGGCTTGCGATGCCGGTTTAAAACTGGACTTCATCTTCTTGAACTTCTCTTTTGCTTCTTTAAATGACCAAGCCGGTGTCTCCGGTCGCAGGTGCTCATACGACAAAATAATCAGAGGCAGCTCGTCCCCTTCGTAGACATAGATATGTCGAAAATCATCTGGATTAAATAAGACCTTCAATAGCTGATGCTCACCGTACTTTTCGACTAGTGCCGGAATGTCGTCACCTTTGTAATTGTGTCCAAGAATCGTGATGCCGGTTTTGCGGCTCAGGCGACATTCGGTATGTTCGTACAGCGCGGAGAGCCATTCAGTCCGTGAGGGCGGTAGCGGTATCGCACAGCATTCGTCTTCAAAGTACTGCCAACGTGCTGCCGGGGTTTCTCCACGAATCGAGCTGGTCAGTAAAACATCCCAACGCAGGCGCTGAAGCGGGGAATGAATCCATTTCTCGTAGTACCACCGCACTATCCAACGCTCGAGCTCCTCAATAGTGATTAAGGAGTCGCCCAATGCGATGGGGTCGCGCTGGCCATCCTTGCCGTTAAACCGGGTGCAACCTGCCAAGCCTTCCAAGGCTTCTTTGAGTGAACGGTTCAGTCGTTCAATGAAAGGCTTTTCCTGACCCGCCCGGGCACGACAATGCAGGACATCTACACCGAGTTTTTCAAGGTTTTTAATACGACTGCCTTTGTTTTCTGCACCGTTATCAAACACCAGTAGGCCGGGGGTACCGCACACGTTCTTGTCGTGGTCGATTTTCATTTGCTGAAACAACGCCGCTTTCCGTGGCGACATGTACATTTCCACGCAAGCAAGTGTGTCGGCATCAACAGGAGCACCGACAACCAGTTGCCAGCCGAGTGGGTAACCGGTGCAGCAATCAATGGCATGGACCAGATATACCTGGCTGGTCACTCCGCTTGCCGTCTCCACAACAAATGGCAAATGCAGAGCATCCTGCTCAACCCGCTCGAATGGCATTTCAATACGAAGGCGCTTCCTCGCAGTCGACTTGCCGGCAATAGCATCGCTCGGCAGCATGCGGTCGTGTTCTGGGTCCGAGGTGACAAACCGCGTAATGGTGTTTTTGACAAACTTGCTGCTTATTGGATGGCAGCTCATCAGAGGACAACCCTCCGCCACTTGGCGATTAACCGCGTCAGTCAGCCGCTTAAGAGACCAGCGTGCGTGCGATTGCAGGTAATGCTGCATGGCCAGCGTGCAAATGATGCTGATGACTTCCTTCGGATAGCGGGAAGAACGGTTGCCCTTATTTTTGTCCCCACGCAATGCAGGAAGACCTGCCAGCGCTTTTTCCCGGTAGCGATAAATTGTCGACTGCGTTGGGAAAGACGGAGACTCAGGCGTAGCTAGGAGGCGGTAATCCTCTTCTGCTTCGCGATAGGCCTGTAGAAAGCTACATTCCCGGCGCCGCTGGATGTCCTGGATGCTGCGCATGGTGGAGCGGATAAAACCATTGCGCGCAATAAGTGCCTCATCACCGGCCTGAGCAGCGTGGCTAAATCGCGGCCGGCCAGAGCGAGTGATGGTTAATGAGCCGTTGTGTATGCCCGACGTCACATTCGCGACTTCAATGTAGCGTTCAACACGATACTCGGCATCGAACACCTTGATACAGCCACCACGCGGCTTCGGGTCCAGCACTTCCAGATACGCCTCGCGATTCAGCGGTGGCGCAATCTTGTCGTGCAGCATTAGTGTGCGCGTCATTTTTCCAGCACCTCTAACAAGCACAGGTGGCTCAGGTCGCCATAGGCCAGCCTCAGTTCGAAAGTCCCTCGCATACGATGGTGAGCCAGGTCGCCACTCAGCACCCCCGAAACGAGCAGCACCGGAATCAGCCCAGGATGTAGCTGCAGGTCTTTGCACAACGCGGCCATGGTGACCGGCCCATCTTCGCAGCGACTCTCCACGCGCTCGACAAGGTCGTCATCCAGACAGCTCTTGGCTTTTTGTGCAGCCTGCTTCAGCTGCCAGGCATTCATACGAATCGGATGATTGGGGTCCGCAGGAATTACGACCGTACGCAAGGGATAGTTATTGGCGGCCAGGATGGAACGTGCTCGAGCGAGCTTGTCCCAGTACGCATCGAATCCCTCAAAGCCTTCCGTCTTCACTTCGACAGCACAGTGCAGCCCACCATGCCAATCAATACTGAAATCGGGGGTGTACACCCGCTCACCTGGCACGTCGCGATGGCGCAACCTGGCTTCACTTTTGGCTTCTTTGCTAAACAGGACTCGCTGGTCAATCAGGTCGACACTGAATGGCTGCGGATGAAACGCTTTGACGCGCGGGTCGATGGCGAGCAGATGCGATACCAACCGTTCGGGGTTGTATTCAACGTTGATGTGACCTGATGCCTTCTCACTGAAGGTGCTCAGCTTAGGTTTGCCAAATGTCGATGCGACATGGCGAATACCCGAATCGGCCTCGTTCAAACGACCGCGACGGCCGTATGAGGGCGCCGCACGGCTCATCGCACACCTCCAGCACTGTGTGCATGGCAGACAGAGGTAGTCGGGAGAAGCCCGTATTGAGGGACAAGCACGTCGGATGAAAACCTCGACGTTTCAGTGCGGTTTTTACGTAGCATTTGGGGCTCAAAATGACTTGTTGCTACGCAGCTTAATGCAGTGTTTTTGCGAAAAATAGCCCCTATTTTGGCGACATTACAAGCACAATCGCGAAAACTACTTGAGCTGTAAGGAAGTTTTTTGATGAAATTTTTTTTCGCATGACAAGCTTGTAGTTGAAACATAACAAGCTTTGTCATGTAAACATGACAAGCTGTCATTTTTACATGACAAGCACCAAAATTTATCTTTATAAAACAAAAAGATAGAGACAGACAAAAGTGGAGAGGAATAGGCAGAAAAGCAGGGGATGGTAGGTAAAATTCGACAAAATACTTGAGCGGCATTAAATATTGACACAATAAAATGCCATACGGCTCACACCGCAAATGACGCCTACTGACAATTACTTTCATACAAAAGCAAGTGCTAGCCACACGTCCCGATATGCATCGAAATACATTCGACATCACCATCTCGCTGACAGCCTGGCACATGGTCAGCTCCCGTGTCGTACCCTCTCATAAATAGCGAGTCCGACCGCGGTAGCGGCTCACATCAAAACAGTCAGGTTCAGGCGCAAAACGTCAGGTCAGCGTTGCACTGACATCTACCAACCCTAGGTCACGGGAAGGAGGTTTTCAAGCCGGGAAAATGCATCCAACCACCCTGTAGCTAAGCATTTGAAACAGCAACCAAGTAGTTAACTGTCTAACTATGCGCTTCGGCAATGGCGGAAGAATTTCGGTACCAGCAAGCAGCTAACCGCTTGGCACGCATCGTGGCCAACTCACCTCATGAACAGCGTGTTTCTCCGCTCCTGTAGCCTCCTTTTTGGTGACTAGTATCGTCCGAATTTGGTGCGATGAAGCATGCTGGGCAAGTCAGCATGCCGTGAACAATCAACCAATTCGCTCAACAAAGCCATGCCCAGCCGTTATCATGTTTGCATGATTAGCAGGGGCGATTGCCCGTGCTTGGCCGCAGTGAAATTCAAGGAATTATCTCGTTATGCTTACAGGCGAAATCCGTTCCCAAGTTAACGCCATCTGGGACGCCTGCTGGTCGGGTGGCATCTCCAACCCGATGGAAGTGCTGGAACAAATTACCTACTTGCTGTTCATCCGCCGACTGGACGATGCACACACGCGGGAAGAGTCCATGGCTGCGCTGCTCCGCAAGCCCATGGCCACCCGTATTTTCCCGGAGGGTAATGACCCCAAAGGGCGTCCGTACGACGACCTGCGTTGGTCACGATTCAAGAATTTTTCCGCCGCCGAAATGCATACGGTCGTTGGCGAGCATGTTTTCCCCTTCCTCCGCAGCCTTGGTGGTGATGGTTCCACCTATGCGCAACACATGAAGGACGCGCGTTACACCATCCCGACTGCCGGCCTGCTGTCCAGGATTGTGGACATGCTCGACCACGTACCGATGGAAGACCGGGACACCAAGGGTGACCTGTACGAATACATGCTGGGTAAGATTGCCGCAGCCGGACAGAACGGCCAATTCCGTACTCCGCGCCATATCATCAAGCTGATGGTGGCACTAACCCGCCCCACCCCCAAAGACATCATCTGCGACCCAGCCAGCGGCACCTGCGGCTTCCTGGTAGCGGCAGGCGAATACCTGCGCGAGCAATACCCTGACTTGCTCAACGACTTTGAGACCCGTACACACTTCCACCACGGCATGTTCCACGGCTACGACTTCGACAACACCATGTTGCGCATTGGCTCCATGAACATGGCGTTGCACGGTGTTGATAACCCGGATATCCGTTACAAGGATTCGCTTGCACAAGACCACGCCGGTGACGAAGAGAAGTACAGCCTCATCCTCGCCAACCCGCCGTTTGCCGGTAGCCTCGACTACGAGAACACCGCCAAAGACCTGCTCAGCATCGTCAAAACCAAGAAGACCGAGCTGCTGTTCCTGGCACTATTCCTGCGCCTTCTCAAGCCTGGCGGCCGGGCTGCTGTCATCGTGCCCGATGGCGTGCTGTTCGGCTCCAGTAAGGCACACAAGGCGCTGCGGCAGATGCTGGTGGAAGAACAGAAGCTGGACGGGGTGATTTCGCTGCCAGCCGGTGCGTTCAAGCCCTATGCCGGCGTCTCTACCGCCATCTTGCTGTTCACCAAAACCAACTCGGGCGGCACCGACCATGTATGGTTCTACGACATGCAGGCCGATGGCTGGAGCCTCGACGACAAGCGTCAGCCGCTGCTGGACGAGGACAAGCTCGGCCCTAACCCGGCCCAGCCACTGACCGAGGCCGAACACGCCAAGAACAACCTGCCCGATGCACTGGCCCGCTGGTCCCAACGCGACGGCAGTGAACGCAGCAACCCACGCACCGCGCAGAGCTTCTGCGTACCCAAGGCCGACATTGCGGCGCAGGGTTACGACCTCAGCATCAACCGCTACAAGGAGGTGGTGCATGAAGCGGTGGAGCACGACCACCCGTTGGACATCCTCGCCAAACTAAAGAGGCTCGAAGTCGAGATTCAGATTGATATGGCTGAGTTGGAAGGGATGCTGAGTAAATGAGCGACTGGCAAAGCCTGACGCTAGGCGATATTTTTGAAATTTCGTCGAGTAAGCGCGTATTGCAAAGTGACTGGCAATCTTCTGGTGTCCCTTTCTATCGGGCGCGCGAGATTGTTCGGCTTGCAAGGGACGGAGAGATTGATAACGAGCTTTTCATCTCCGAAGAGCTTTTCGCTGAGTTTCAGGAGAAATATGGAGTTCCAGAGGCTGGCGACTTAATGGTTTCAGCAGTTGGAACGCTTGGCGCATGCTATGTGGTAGGTCCGAATGACCGCTTCTACTACAAGGATGCCAGCGTACTCAGATTCAAAGCCAAGCGCGAAATCTGCTCGCGTTTCTTTCAGCATGCTTTCCGAACGGCCGAGTTGTTAGACCAAGTACATGCTGGCTCTGGGTCCACTGTAGGCACTTACACGATTGAGCGTGCTAACTCAACGCGAGTTCGTGTCCCCCCCCTCCCCGAACAACGCCGCATCGCCGCCATCCTCGACAAAGCCGACGCCCTGCGCACCAAGCGCCGCGAGGCCTTGGCCCAACTCGACCGTCTTGCGCAGTCGATTTTTGTGGAGATGTTTGGGGACCCGGTGACGAACCCGCACAAGTTGGAGAAGAAGTCTCTAGGTAACCTGCTAAAGGTAAAGAGTGGTGACTTTCTTCCGGCATCGGAAATGGCAAGTGATGGGTCATATCCAGTTTTCGGAGGGAACGGTATAAACGGCTACCACGATGAGTACATGTTTGATAGCCGCCAAATCGTAATTGGTAGAGTTGGTGTTTATTGCGGGTGCGTGCACATAACACCTGCCAATAGCTGGGTAACTGACAATGCGCTTTATGTGAGCGAGCACGATGCAAGAGTTAGCTTCGATTTTCTTGCGTACTCGTTGCAGTCGGCGAACCTGAATCAGTATGCAAGCCAGTCGGCGCAGCCGCTTATCTCCGGTACGCGCATATATCCAGTTGAGATACTTGTGCCGCCCAAACAGCAGCAGGCGGAGTTCATCGCTCGACTGGATGCCTCTAAGAAGGTAGAGCAGCGATTTGCGGAATCGTCGAACGAGCTTGATGCACTCTTTGCATCACTCCAACACCGCGCCTTCCGGGGAGAGCTCTGACCATGCAACAGCAAAACATCCCCATCGGCACCTTGGTGGACATGTACAAGCGCGGCGAACTGCGCCTGCCGGAAATCCAACGCCATTACGTATGGCGAGCCACGCGGGTGCGTGACCTGCTGGATTCGCTGTATCGCGGCTACCCCAGCGGTTCCATCCTGATGTGGGAGACCGACGAGCCAGTGCCAACGCGGGACTTTGCGATTGCACAGGACTCCACCGCCTTTGCTGGTCGCAAATTGTTACTGGATGGGCAGCAACGTCTGACTTCATTGACCGCTGTGCTGAGCGGCACTTCGGTTCAGGTGCGTGGGCGAAAACGGCCCATCGACATCTTGTTCAACCTCGACCACCCGGATGGTCCGCCGACCGACATCGTGGAAGTGGAAAGTGATGAGGATGCGCCTACCTCCAGTGATGATGAGTTGAACGACGAGGCCGAAGATAGCGAGGATGGCAACGAGCAGGGCCTGCAGGAAAAATTGAACCGGCGCACCTTTGTGGTGGCCGCCAAGAACTTGGCCTCGCAACCTCAGTGGGTGTCGGTGAGCGCCGTGTTTGCCACCGCCAATGATGCGGAGATTCTGAAGAAGGCCGGCATCACCTCCTTCGACGACCCGCGCTTCCAGAAGTATTCCGACCGACTGAAGAAGCTGCGTGCCATCAAGGACTACCAGTACGTAGTGCACGTGCTGGAACGCAGCATGAGCTACGAGGAAGTGACCGAAATCTTCGTACGGGTGAATTCACTCGGCGCCAAGCTGAAGTCTTCCGACCTCGCCTTGGCGCAGATGTCGTCACGCTGGCCAAATCTGCTGAAAGAGTTGGAAGCGTTTCAGGAGGAGTGCGAGCAAAGCTGGTTCACGATTGAGCTAGGTCAGCTGGTACGCGCCATTGTGGTATTCGCCACCCAGCAGTGTTTATTCCGCACCGTGGCCTCGACCCATATCGACAAACTCAAGGAAGGCTGGCTCCAGGCTCAGGAAGGGCTGCGCTTTGCCATCAACTTCTTGCGCAGCAATGCAGGCATCGAGGACGAGTCTCTACTGTCCTCACCCATGTTCATCCATGTGCTGGCGGCGGTTAGCCGCATCAAAGACAACAAACTGACTGCCGACGAGCAGCATGCGCTGCTGCATTGGCTGCTGGTAGCTAATGCACGTGGCCGCTACTCGCGCGGCTCAACCGAGACCCTGCTGAATGAGGACTTGGCCATTCTGTATCGGGGCGAGGGTATTGTCGGGCTGATGGAGCCGGTGAAGCGCCAGTTCGGCCGGCTGCATGTAGAACCTAACGACCTGGCGGGGCGCGGGGTGAATAGTCCGCTGTTCTCGCTAGCTTACCTTGCTCTGAAAGCTGCCGGTGCCAAGGACTGGTATAGCGGATTGGGGCTGTCGCTGACCCATCAGGGCAAGCTGCACTTCATCCAGTGGCACCACGTTATTCCCAAGTCGCTGCTCAAGGAGCGCAGCTACGAAACCGGCGAAATCAATGAAATCGCCAACATGGCCTTCATTACCGGCCAGACTAATCGCCGCATCAGCAATAAGGAAGCGACGCAGTATCTGGTAGACATAGTGGCCAAGCAGGGCAAGGAAGCACTGGAAAGCCAGTGCGTACCGACTGACCCGGCGCTATGGTCTACCGAGGCTTATAGGGACTTCCTAACAATGCGCAGGGCTGCGTTGACAGAGCGAATGAATGCATTCATTCGGGAGAAGGCAAAGCTATGACCGACCTGACTACCGAAAAGCATCGGCGGCAGAACATCCTGAACAACCGCTATGCCCTGCAAGCTGCCGAACAACACTTGGGGCTTGGAGGGGTGACGTTTGAGGGCGAGACGGTATTCACCAAGCAGCAAGTGGCCATGCTGTTCGACATCAGTGATGCCACGGTTGAACGCTACATTGCTACGCACGGGGATGAGCTACGCGCAAATGGCTACACCTTGCTAAGGGGGTCAAAGCTCAATGAATTCAAGAACTTAATTGATGGTACCCTCATCAATGAGGGTACCAAAACCAGCATCCTTGGCGTGTTCAGCTTCCGCGCTGTTTTGAACCTTGCCATGTTGCTGACCGAGAGCGAACGCGCAAAGCTGGTTCGAACCCGGGTACTAGACATCGTGATGGACGTGCTGGCCAAAAAAACCGGAGGGCAGACCAAGTTCATCAACCAACGTGACGACCGTTACTTGACCGCAGCTTTTCAGGAAGCCAACTACCGAAAGCAGTTCACCGACGCGTTAGACGCATACGTAGAGGGCAATCAATGGAAGTATGGAAGGTTCACCAACCTGATTTACCAAAGCATTTTCCAAGAAAATGCATCTGAATATCGCAAGATTCTAAAGCTAGCCGAACAGGAAAGCATTCGGGAAACGATGTATTCCGAGGTGCTGACCGTCATCGCCAGTTACGAAGCTGGGATTGCACATGAGCTTCAGCAGGAGTCTCAAAAGCTTGCCCGTAAACTCACGCAAAAGGAAACAGAAACACTGTTTGGCAGGTTCGAGAGCCATCCACTGTTCAAACCTCTGATTCTGGATGCCAGAACCAAGATGGCAAGCAGAGACCTTGGCTTTCGGGATGCGTTGCACCACAAGCTCGAAGCATACATCCAGTCCGTTCCTGAGGCAGACTTCGAGCGATTCCTTGGTGAAACCAGCCGGTCGTTAGAAGAAAGACTGAGCGACCCGGAGACGCTAGCTGTTTTCAAGCGGCTCAAGGATAGATGAGCATGGACGAGCATCAAGGGCTGAAGTTTTTCTACTTTGATGCCGGTCATGCAGAGCAAGTGCATGACTGGATTATCGAAAATTCAGGTGGGTTGCCCGGCACCAAAAGCCGGCACCATCTGGAAAGCCCACTGGCACATATCCAGAACGATGATTACTACCCTGAAATGGCGGATAAGCTAGCGTTTCTGATTTACGCCATCAACAAGAACCATGCTTTTCATGATGGTAATAAACGCTCTTCGATTGCGCTGGGTGCGTACTTTCTGGAACTGAATGGGTACGACTATGTGGTGCGCCGCTTTGTGCTCGAAATGGAAAACATTGCAGTATATGTGGCAGCAAACGCCATTGACAGGCAGTTGCTTCGACGAATCGTTGAATCTCTGATGTACGAAGAGGACTACTCCGAGGCCCTGAAGCTGGATTTGATTACAGCGATTTCCTCATATGTAGGGGAAGAGTAAAACGCGCTTTCAATCGGAAGAAGACGACCGTACATTCTGTACGACCAATCTGTCATCTAGGCAAAGGCCGTAAGATGACCTCACGATAACCTGCGGAAGGAGATTGGAATGCGTCGTCCGGAATCAGTAAAAGCACTGGAAACGCTAGGGCGAACCCGGCTGTCGCCTTCTTTTTTCATGCGCGAGTTCTTGTACAGCGAGATAGCAAATCTGCATGGGTTGTCTAATATCCCGGACGACCCCGACTTGGCAATTGAAGTTGGCCGCAAGCTTTGCGAAGAGCTGCTAGAACCACTGAATGCGACCTTTGGCCGGGTCGCCATACGGTCTTCTTACCGCTCCTGTCTGGTCAACCAGTTTGGTAATGAAAACAAACTGGGCTGCGCACGTAATGAGGCCAACTATGCAGGTCATATCTGGGACAAGCGGGATGCAGAAGGTCTTACCGGTGCGATGGCCTGCATCGTGTTGCCCTGGTTCACCGACCGATATCAGCAGGGCACAGACTGGCGCGCACTAGCCTATTGGATTCATGACCACCTGCCTTACAGCTCGCTGGAATTCTTCCCTAGCGATGGTCTCTGCGCATTCAACATCGGCTGGCACGAAAAGCCGAAGAAAATCATTCACAACTATATCCCACCCGCTTGCAAGTTGATAAACGGCGATGCATCACCTAGCGACCAGGCCATGCTGTATGCCGACTTCCCCCTGCTACGACAAAAATAAGCTGAACCTAGCTGGGTAGCTCGCAACCTATGCCAATCTCAATGGCATTTATTGTGGTGTAGCAATAGAATTATCAGCATAACCGCAGTCGGGAGTACAAATGAGCAACTTCAGCTTCCTGCAGGCCGAGTGGGCCTTCTTACACGAGGCAGCTTCTAAGGCCGAGCAAGCGGTGCATAACGACCCACGTACCGCCTGTTTCTACGCTCGTCGTAGCCTGGAACTTGGCGTTGCCTGGCTGTTCGCCCACGACAAAGCCTTCAAGGTGCCTTATCAGGACAACCTGAGTGCCTTCATCTTTGAACCGAGCTTCCGCAAGCAAGTTGGTGAAGCACTGTTTGCCAAAGCCAAGCTCATCAAAGACCTGGGCAACATGGCCGTGCATAGCAACAAGAAGGTACTGGAATCTGATGCGCTGTCTGCCACGCGCGAGTTGTTTCACTTCTGCTTCTGGCTAGCACGCAACTACGGACGTACAACACGTCCGGCCCCAGGCCTAGGCTTCACACCTGAACTATTACCCAAAGCAGCAAGCGCTCCGGCATTAACCCAGAGCCAGCTTCAGAAGCTGTCTGACGAGCTCTCGGAACAGAATGAAGCGCTATCCATCCTACGCAGCGAGAAAGCGGAACTCGATGCAGAGCTACAGCAACTTCGTGCTGAGCTAGCCAAGGCCAAACAAGCTAATGCGGCAGAGCCAGACAATCACGACTACTCCGAAGCTGAAACACGCAAAGCCTACATCGACCTGCTCTTACGTGAGGCCGGCTGGAACCTCGACCCGGAAACAAACTTCGAAATAGAAGTTATCGGGATGCCCAATAACGAAGGTAAGGGCTACGTCGATTACGTATTCTGGGGCAATGACGGCAAGCCGTTGATGTTGGTCGAAGCCAAACGCACCACCAAAGACCCGAATGTCGGTCAGCAACAGGCCTTGTTGTATGCCGAATGTCTGGAGCAGATGTTTGGCCAGCGCCCCATCATTTTCTACTCCAATGGTTACGAACATTGGATATGGGACGACGAGTCTTACTCACCACGCAAGGTGCAGGGCTTCTACAAAAGAGATGAGCTGGAACTCTTGATTCAGCGCCGCAGCAGTCGCAAGAAGCTGTCTGAAGCTATCATCAATCCCAACATCATCGAGCGTTATTACCAGACCCGCGCCGTGCGCCGCGTCGGTGAAACCTTTGAGGAGCACAAACAGCGTAAATCGCTGCTGGTGATGGCGACAGGCTCCGGCAAGACACGTACAGTGATTGCGTTGACGGATGTACTAATGCGCAGCAATTGGGTCAAACGGGTTCTGTTCCTAGCAGACCGTGTTGCTCTAGTAAATCAGGCGGTCAATGCTTTCAAAACGCATCTACCTGATGCAGCGCCCGTCAATCTGGTGACAGAAAAGAATACGGATGGCCGGGTTTTTGTTTCGACCTATCCCACGATGATGGGGCTTATCGATGAGACCCTGAATGGCCAGCGTCGTTTCGGTGTTGGCCACTTTGACCTCATCGTCATTGATGAGGCTCACCGTTCGGTCTACCAGAAGTACCGAGCCATCTTCGACTACTTTGACAGCATGCTGGTGGGGCTTACCGCCACACCCAAGGATGAAATCGACAAGAATACCTATGGGTTGTTTGACCTCGAAACCGGAGTGCCAACAGATGCCTACACACTGGAGCAGGCCATTGAGGACAAAAACCTTGTCAAGCCTGTACCCATCTCGGTACCACTAAAGTTCCAGCGAGAGGGTATCAAATACAACAACCTTAGTGATGAAGAAAAGGAACAGTGGGACTCGCTGGAATGGAATGATGAAGGCACGGTGCCTGCTGAAGTAGACCCGGCGGAACTGAACCAGTGGTTGTTCAACATCGACACCGTAGATAAGGTGCTCGAATTGCTAATGACAAATGGCCAGAAGGTGGCCGGCGGCGACCGCCTAGGCAAGACCATTATCTTTGCCAAAAACAACGACCACGCCAACTTCATCGTCGAGCGCTTTAATGTCAATTACCCGCAATACAGAGGCCATTTTGCGCGAGTGGTGACCTACAAGACTGAGTACGCACAAAGCCTCATCGATGACTTTTCGAAGAAAGACAAGATGCCGCACATTGCCGTATCCGTCGATATGTTGGATACGGGGATTGATGTACCAGAAGTAGTCAATCTAGTCTTCTTCAAAGCCGTACGCTCAAAAACAAAGTTTTGGCAGATGGTCGGCCGGGGTACCCGGCTATGCGAAGACTTGTTCGGCCCAGGTAAAGAAAAGAAAGATTTTTACATCTTCGACTTCTGCGGCAATTTGGAATTCTTCGGCCAAAATCCTGATTTCACCGAAGGCTCTACAACCGAATCGCTCTCTGCCCGGCTGTTCAAGGCTCGACTACAGGTCATCCTTGAACTCGACAAGAAACTCAAGCTAGCCCAGAGCCCAGCAGAAGACGAGCAACCGCAAGATGCCGGCTCTTATACCGAGGAACAGCTGCGTAAAGATGTCGCCGAGATGCTGCACGAGAAAGTCCAAACCATGAATGTGGACAACTTCGTCGTACGACCGCAGCGTCGTTATGTGGAAAAATTTGCTGATGCCAAGGCGTGGACCAAGCTTGGTCCCGATGAAGTTGAAGAACTGAACACCAAATTGGCAAACCTGCCATCCACCGTCAGCGATGACGATGAAGAAGCCAAGCGTTTCGACATGCTGGTATTACGTACCCAGTTGGCCATATTGCTGGCCGAACCGGAGTTCGCATCGCTACGTGAACGCATCCAACGCATCGCCATCGAGCTGGAGGGGCAGATGGCTATTCCAGCCATCAAAGTCGAAGCTCAACTGATTCAAGCCTTAGTTAGCGATGAATGGTGGGAAGGTGTGACCGTTCCCATGTTGGAAAATGTTCGCCGGCGGTTGCGAGCCCTAATCAAGCTCATCCCGAAAGGCCAAAAGAAGGTCGTGTACACCGACTTTCAGGATGAGCTAGGCGATACCGCCATTATCGAGTTGCCGCAGATAACTGCCGGTCTGAACATGAGTAAGTTCAAGGACAAAGCACGCTCTTTCCTGAAATCACATGAATCGCACCTATCGCTGCAGCGTCTTCGTCGCAACCAACCAATGACGGAAACCGATTTGGATGAGTTGGAAAAAATGCTGCTGGACGCCGGGGGCACACCAGCGCTAATTACCAAAGCCAAAGAGCAGTCGCATGGTCTTGGGCTGTTTGTACGTTCCTTAGTCGGACTTGACCATGAGGCTGCTATGAATGCTTTCAGTGACTTCATCAGCGGTACAACAGCCACCCCGAATCAAATTGAGTTCATCAACCTAGTGGTTCAGGAGCTGACGCAGGCAGGAGTAATGGAGCCGGAGCGCCTGTTCCAGTCACCATTCACAGACATGAATGCCCAGGGCCCGATGGGTATTTTTCAACCCTCCAAGGTAACGCAGCTTGTTGCAGTGCTGGATGCAATTAAGGAACGGGCTATCGCCTAATGCACTACCCGCTGTAATTGGGAAAGTCCACTGTGCCGATTTTCAACAATATGGCAGTACAAAGTCATGTAACAAGCGAAAGATTAGTCCGCAATATTATTTATATAACCAAGTTACATTTTTCAAGGCAAGAAAATGAAAAGCACTGACGTATTCAAAAAAATTGAGGACTCTATTGATTCATTAACAATTGATGAGTCGGAAAAAAAATCCCTTCTAGAAGGTGTTCTCCGGTTAAAAAAGCAAAAAATCAATCTGATGATTACAGGGGCTACTGGCTGTGGAAAGAGTTCAACAATCAACGCAATGTTTAAGTCTAGTGTTGCAAAGGTTGGAACTGGCGTAGACCCAGAGACGATGGACATTCAAAAATATGAACTCGACAATCTTGTGCTATGGGATAGTCCAGGGCTTGGAGATGGGAAAGATAAAGACATCGTCCACGCAAAAGGAATTATCAAAAAATTAAACGAACTAGATAATGACGGCAACCCTATAATTGATTTGGTCCTTGTGATATTAGAGGGTGGAAGTAGAGACCTAGGCACATCTTATGAACTTATTAACCAAGTGATAATTCCAAACCTTGGTGAAAATGCAAAAGACAGAATTCTTATTGCAATCAATCAGGCGGATGTTGCGATGAAGGGTAGGTACTGGGACCATCAAAACAACAAGCCCATGCCAGAATTAGTTAAATTCTTGGACGAAAAAGTCCAGTCAGTAAAGAGAAGGATTAAAGAAGCTACAGACGTAGATGTAGAGCCCATATATTACTCAGCGGGATATAAAGACAAAGACCTTGAGCAAAAGCCTTGGAATCTTTCAAAATTATTATTTTTCATTGTAAAAAATACGAAAGCAGAAAAAAGACTTTCGTATATCGAAAATATTTCTACAGACAAAGAGATGTGGGAAAATGACGATGAACTGATGGATTACAAAAAGGAGACTCAAAGAAGTTTTCAGGAAGTTGCGACCCATATTACCAAAAATACGCTGGCTGGAGCCGCAGCAGGGGCCGCAATCGGGTCTGTCGTACCTGTTATAGGAACTGCAATTGGTTCAGCCGTTGGGGCCGCAATCGGATTTATTGGTGGTCTTTTCGGATGGTAAATATGTACCAATTTTACAGGCATGAAGAGCTAGACAAAAAATCATCAGAACTTGGAATAATATTCGACGTCATGGTGACAGGAGTAACAGGCGCCGGAAAGTCAACTACGTTAAATACAATATTTCAAAAAGAAGTCGCAAAAGTTGGAAAAGGAGTTGACCCTGAAACAATGAGTCTTGACAGCTACAAATTAAACAACTCTTTTAGATTATGGGATACCCCCGGCCTTGGGGATGGAAAGGAAAACGACAAGAATCATTGCAAATCGCTGATAAACCTTCTCTACAAAAATTATGGCGAAAATCATGGTTTCATTGACCTTGTTTTAGTAATAGTTGATGGCTCTAGCAGGGACATGGGCACAACCTATAAACTATTAAATGAGATTATTGTGCCAAATTTTCAAAAAGAAAGAATAATGATAGCGATTAATCAAGCCGACATCGCTATGAAAGGCCGTTACTGGAATCAAATAGAGAGAAAACCAGAACGCGAGTTGATAGATTTCCTTGAAAGCAAATCAACCTCAGTGCAAGAAAGAGTTCTGGAAGCCACCGGAATTAAGATAAATAGACCGATTTATTACTCTGCAGAGCACAATTACAACATAGAAAAACTCTTAGACCTGCTTATTAGCAATATGCCAAAAAACAAACGAACGTTGATTTCCTAAAAACATAACATGGGCTCAACCTTGCCCCCCTCCGGTCATGGAGCTCTCCAACGCAATGATTTAGCGAGCCGGTCAGCTCTGCGCTCCTTAACGGCTACTTCACAAAGCCCGCCACTTCCGTCTCGGGTCGTAAGCAGCCCAGACCTATCCAGAAGCATCATCATCGGTCTGTATTGGCTCATAACTCATAGCAATGAAAAACAAAAGACCCATAAGTTTCTCAACTTATGGGTCTCGTTTTCTCAGCTTATGCGGCTATCTACATACACGATCACACATCAATATTCCGCGCAATCAGCGCGTTCTTCTCGATGAAGTCGCGACGCGGTTCCACGTTGTCGCCCATCAGGGTGGTGAATACGTCGTCGGCGGCCATGGCGTCTTCGATCTTCACTTTCAGCAGGCGGCGCACGGTCGGGTCCATGGTGGTTTCCCACAGCTGGCCGGGGTTCATCTCGCCCAGGCCTTTGTAGCGCTGGATGGAGAGGCCCTTGCGTGCTTCGCCCAGCAGCCAGTCCAGAGCATCGGCAAATTCACTTACCGGCTTCACGGTTTCGCCGCGTTTTACCGTGGCGCCGTCGCGCAGCAGGCCCTGCAGCATGTCACCGGTTTTCACCAGCACTTCGTAATCGGCGGTATCCAGGAAGTCCTGGTCCAGTACGGTTACCTGTACGTTGCCGTGCAGTTTGCGGGTGATTTTGATCAGCCATTCGTCGTTCTTTTCGTCGCGCAGCACGTTCAGCTTGATCAGCTCTTCCGGCAGTACGGCGGCCAGGGCGGTGCTGGCGGCGTTGGCCTGGGCTTCGCTTTCCAGGGCGATGCGGCCAACCTTCAGCAGGGCGTGCAGCACCAGCGGGTCCACCACGCGGCTTTCGCGGTCGATGGCGGCGCGGGCCTGCAGGTACTGGCGGGCGATTTCGGCCAGGGTGTCACCGGAAAGTGCGGCTTCGCCTTCTGCCGGCACCAGTTCGGACTTGTCCAGCGCCAGTTGCAGCAGGTACTGGTTCAGCTCGAAGTCGTCCTTCAGGTAGCGTTCCTGCTTGCCGTGCTTGGCCTTGTACAGCGGCGGCTGGGCGATGTAGATGTGGCCGCGCTCCACCAGCTCCGGGGTCTGGCGGTAGAAGAAGGTGAGCAGCAGGGTACGGATGTGCGCGCCGTCCACGTCGGCATCGGTCATGATGATGATGCGGTGGTAGCGCAGTTTGTCCGGGTTGTATTCGTCCTTGCCGATGCCGCAGCCCAGCGCGGTGATCAGGGTGGCCACTTCCTGGCTTTGCAGCATCTTGTCGAAGCGGGCGCGTTCCACGTTGAGGATCTTGCCCTTCAGCGGCAGGATGGCCTGGAACTTGCGGTCGCGGCCCTGTTTGGCGGAGCCGCCGGCGGAGTCACCCTCGACCAGGTAGAGTTCGGACATGGCCGGGTCTTTTTCCTGGCAGTCCGCCAGTTTGCCGGGCAGGCCCAGGCCGTCCATCACGCCTTTGCGGCGGGTGATTTCGCGGGCCTTGCGCGCGGCTTCGCGGGCGCGGGCGGCCTCCACGATCTTGCCGGTGATGATCTTGGCTTCGTTCGGGTTTTCCAGCAGGAAGTTCTTCAGCGCCTCGTTCACTACTTCGTTCACTACCGGGCCGATTTCGCTGGAGACCAGTTTGTCCTTGGTCTGGCTGCTGAATTTCGGGTCCGGCAGTTTTACCGACAGCACGCAGGTAAGGCCTTCGCGCATGTCGTCGCCGGTGGTGTCCACCTTGGCCTTTTTGGCGACTTCGCTTTCCTCGATGTAGGCATTGAGGGTACGGGTCATCACCTGGCGCAGCGCGGTGAGGTGGCTGCCGCCGTCACGCTGCGGGATGTTGTTGGTGAAGCACTGTACGTTCTCCTGGTAGGAGTCGTTCCACTGCATCGCCACTTCCACGGTCATGCCGTCTTTTTCGCCGATGCCGTAGAACACCTTGCCGTGCAGCGGGTTCTTGTTGCGGTTCATGTAGCCCACGAAACCTGCCACGCCGCCGGAGAAGGCGAAGTTTTCTTCCTTGCCGTTGCGCTCGTCGATCAGGGTGATGGCCACGCCGTCGTTGAGGAAGGACAGTTCGCGGATGCGCTTGGCCAGGATGTCGAAGTGGAATTCCACTTTGCCGAAGGTGGCTTCGCTGGCGTGGAAGGTCACCTGGGTACCGCGGTGGTTGGTGTGGCCGGTCATGGTGAGCGGCGCCACGGCTTCACCGTGGTTGAATTCCATTTCGTGCACCTGGCCGTTGCGCCAGATCTTGAGCTTGAGCCAGTCGGACAGCGCGTTTACCACCGATACGCCCACGCCGTGCAGGCCGCCGGAGATCTTGTAGCTGTTGCTGTCGAACTTACCGCCGGCGTGCAGGATGGTCATGATGACTTCTGCGGCGGAGCGGCCTTCTTCCGGGTGGATGTCGGTAGGGATGCCTCGGCCGTTATCTTCCACCGAGATGGATTCGTCCGGATGGATGGTGACTTTGATGGTGTCGGCGTGGCCGGCCAGTGCTTCGTCAATGGCGTTGTCCAGCACTTCGAACACCATGTGGTGCAAGCCGGTGCCGTCCTGGGTATCGCCAATGTACATGCCGGGGCGCTTGCGTACTGCGTCCAGACCCTTGAGGACCTTGATGCTGTCTGCGCCGTATTCCTGTTCGCTCATAAAACCACTCTTGTCTTGATTCGTCCGGGGCATGCTGCCCTACCGTGTGGCCAGGGTTGGCCGCACGGCGCGCCGGCAGGCGCGCCGTGCGCGCATCGTCAGATGCGCATCGGCATTACGATGTACTTGAAGTTGCTGTTTTCCGGGATGGTCACCAGCGCGGAGCGGGTGCCGTCGCCAAAGGCCAGCTGCAGGGTGTCGGTCGGCAGGTTGGTCAGCACGTCCAGCAGGTAGTTGATGTTGAAGCCGATCTCCAGCTCGCCGCCCTGGAAGGCGATTTCCAGCTCTTCTTCGGCTTCTTCCTGCTCGCTGTTGGTACACAGGATGGACATGGCGCCCGGCTTGAGCACCAGGCGCACGCCACGGAATTTCTCGTTGGCCAGAATGGCGGCACGCTGCAGCGCCTGCAGGAAGGTAACGCGCTCGATCAGGAAGATCTTTTCGTTATCCAGCGGGATCACGCGGTTGTAGTCGGGGAACTTGCCGTCCACCACCTTGCTGATGATCACGGTGCTGCCAAAGCTGAAGCGCACCTGGTTGCTCAGCAACTCGATGTTGATCTCTTCGTCGCTGTCCTGCAGCAGCTTGTACAGCTCCAGGATGGTCTTACGCGGCAGGATCACTTCGCTCTTGGCGAGGGTGGCTTCGATGTCGGCGCAGGCAAAGGCCAGGCGGTGGCCGTCGGTAGCCACCAGGCGCACCTGGTTGCCCTCGGTCTGCAGCAGGAGGCCGTTCAGGTAGTAGCGGATGTCCTGCACTGCCATGGCGTACTGTACCTGGGCGATCAGGCGCTTCAGGTCGCGCTGGCTCAGCTTGAAGCTGGCTTCAGCGGCGCTGCCCACGGTCAGCAGCGGGAAGTCGTCCGCCGGCAGGGTCTGCAGGTTGAAGCGGCTCTTGCCGGCTTTCAGCGTCAGGCGGCCGGCGTCCTGCTGTTCCAGGGTAACGGTGGCGTTGCCCGGAATGGCGCGCAGGATGTCCTGCAGCTTCTTGGCCGAGGTGGTGAGGCGGAACGGCTCGCCGGCCATATCGTCCGGGCTCGCGGTGGTGATCTGGATTTCCAGGTCGGTGGCGAGGAAGCTCACCGCATCGGCCTTTTTCTCGATCAGCACGTTGGACAGGATCGGCAGGGTATGGCGGCGCTCGACAATGCCGGTTACAGCCAGCAGGGGTTTGAGCAGCGCGTCGCGTTCGGCTTGCAGAATCAGCATGTGCAGACTCCCGGGGTTACGGTTCGTTTATCAGTATCAGTTACGCAGCATGGCCAGCAGCGTATCGTAATCGTGCGCTATGTCAGCGTCACTACCGCGCATCTCGGCAATGGTCTTGCAGGCGTGCAGTACGGTAGTGTGGTCGCGGCCGCCAAAGGCGTCGCCGATATTGGGCAGGCTCAGCGAAGTCAGCTCCTTGGCCAGCGCCATCGCCACCTGGCGCGGGCGGGCGATGTCGCGGCTGCGCTTCTTGCTGTGCATGTCCGACAGCTTGATCTTGTAGTACTCAGCTACGGTCTTCTGGATCGCCTCGATGGTGACCTGGCGGTTGCCGGCGGCCAGGATGTCCTTCAGCGCTTCCTTTACCAGCTCCATGGTGATGGGCTGGCTGGTAAAGCGGGCATAGGCCACCACGCGCTTGAGCGCGCCTTCCAGCTCGCGCACGTTGGAGCGCACGTTCTGGGCGATGAAGAACGCCACATTGTGATCCAGCTTGGTGTTGTCGGCCTCGGCCTTCTTCATCAGGATCGCCACGCGCATTTCCAGCTCCGGCGGCTGGATTTCCACGGTCAGGCCCCAGCTGAAGCGCGAGATCAGGCGCTCTTCCATGCCTTCTATCTGCTTGGGGTAGCTGTCGCAGGTCATGATCACCTGCTTGCCGCCCTCGATCAGCGCGTTGAAGGCGTAGAAGAATTCTTCCTGGGTGCGGTTCTTGCCGGCAAAAAACTGAATATCGTCGATCAGCAGCAGGTCCAGCGAGTGGTAGTAGCGCTTGAACTCGTCGAAGGCCTTGTGCTGGTAGGCGCGCATGATGTCGGCCACGTAGCGCTCGGCATGGATGTAGCGGATGCGCGCCTGCGGGTTCTTGGCATAGACATGGTTGCCGATCGCCTGGATCAAGTGCGTCTTACCCAGGCCCACGCCACCATATACAAACAGCGGGTTGTAGGCGGCATCGCCCGGGTTCTCGGCAATCTGCAGCGCGGCGGCGCGCGCCAGCTGGTTGCCCTTACCGGTAACCAGGGTGTCGAAGGTGAACGCCGGGTTCAGGCGAGTGCTCTCGTGACCGCCGCCAATGGCCTTCAATGCGGTCTGCTTGGCCGAGGCGGCCACTGCCGGTGCGCCCTGCTTGTCGCTACCGGCTTCCGCGGTGGCAATTGCCGCCGCCACGTTGGCCGCAGCTGCGGGCGCAGCGCCGCCGGCACGGGCGGTGGCCTTGGGCGGTGCCAGCGGCGCCGGGGCGGCACCGGCCGGCGCGCCGATGCGCAGCTCCACCGGCAGCTCGCCCAGCAGTTCGATGGTCAGCGCCTCGATACGCGCCAGGAAGCGGTCCTTGATGAACTGCAGAATGAAGCGGTTGGGCGCGTACAGCACCACGGCCTCCTCGGCTACTTCTGCAGCCAGAGGACGGATCCAGGTGTTGAATTGCTGCGAGGAGAGTTCTTCCTCAAGCCGCGTCAGGCACGCAGGCCAGAATTGGTCCGGTTCGGTCATCGATGAGTCATTAAAAACGAAATCCCGCCGCAGACGGTATACAGGATGCGGCGGGAAGGGTTGGCGGCCATGGGCCGGCAACGTTATTCGGGGTACTGCCGGGGGAGCCGGTGCGGCTAGCCGGGCGCCGGGCCACGGGTACCTACTCGGCAGCAGTGCGGAATCTGCAAGCCGTGATTCTAAGGGTTTTGGCCCGAGTTATCCACAGCGCTGCGCTATTTTTACGCACCAGCTGGCCGGGCAGCCAGCAGAAGCTTGGCATAAATCAAACAGCCGTTTCCACCACCCGCACCACAGCCACCCGGGCTCAAGCGACGCCAAGGTTGACAAAAGGCAGTTTTATCTGTGTAATCACGCGTTTATTTCCGTTTCGAAACAGGAAAATCATCATGAAACGTACTTACCAGCCGTCCAATACCCGTCGCAAACGCACCCACGGTTTCCTCGTTCGTTCCAAGACCCGCGGTGGTCGCGCCGTTCTGGCCGCCCGTCGTGCCAAGGGTCGTAAGCGTCTGGCTGTATAACGCTTGGATCACACATTTCGCCGTGCGCACCGGCTTTTGAAAACGGATGAGTTCTCATCCGTTTTTCATTTGCGCAACGCACGCAGCAATACGCTGTTCCAGGTGTATGCCCGGCCCAACGGCCTGGATCACCCGCGCCTGGGCCTGGTGGTCGGCAAAAAGACCGCCAAGCGCGCCAACCGCCGCAATTACATCAAGCGCACGGTACGCGAATGGTTCCGCCTGCACCGCCATGAACTCCCTGCCCTGGATTTCGTGGTGCGCTCCCGCCAGGCCTACCACCGCGACGATTATCGAGATGCGATGGCAGCGTTGGCCGCACTGTTTGCTAAACTAGCGCGATGTCGCAACTCCTGATCCTGCTGGTGCGGTTTTACCAGCTGGCCATCAGCCCGTGGCTGGCGCCACGGTGCCGCTTCCAGCCCACCTGCTCCAGCTATGCCATAGAGGCGCTGAAAAAGCACGGTGCGCTCAAGGGCGGCCTGCTTGCAACACGACGGATTTGCCGATGCCACCCCTGGGGCGGCAGCGGTTATGACCCGGTTCCCTGACCTTTCCGGTAAGAAAGATGGACTCCAAACGCCTGATCGTCTTCATTGCGCTGTCCTTCGGCATCCTGCTGCTGTGGCAGGAATACTTTGCACCGAAGCCCACCGCCAAACCCGCCGTACAACAGCAGGCCAGCGCCGCCGCCGGTAATGCCGACGTACCCGCCGCTGCGGCCAACACTGCCGTGGCGGAAAGCGCCAAACTGGCCCGCGGCCAGCGCGTGGTGGTGGACACCGACGTGCTGCACGCCGAGATCGACACCAACGGTGGCGACCTGCGCAGCCTGCAGCTGAAAAAACACAATGCAGTGGAAGACGCCAGCAAGCCGTTCGAGCTGTTCACCGACAAGGGTGAGCATCTGTACATTGCGCAGACTGGCCTGATTGCCGCCAGCAACCCGGCGCTGCCCACCCACAAGACCGCCTTCACCGCCGAGAAGACCAGCTACACCCTGCAAGGCGACAAGGTGGAAGTGAAGCTGACCGCGCCGGACGCGGCTGGCGTGAAGGTAAGCAAGGTGTACACCTTCACCAAGGGTAGCTACCTGATCAACGTGCGTTACGACGTGACCAACGGCGGCAGCACCCCGCTGGCGCTTACCGCCTACTACCGCATGCTGCGTGACGGCAAGGCACCGGCAGGCGAAGGCCGCTTTGCCCACACCTTCACCGGCCCGGCTGTCTACACCGCCGAAAACGCGTTCCAGAAAGTGGACTTCGCCGACCTGGACAAGGGCAAGGCCGAGTACACCAAGAACGCCACCAATGCCTGGGTGGGCATGATCCAGCACTACTTCATGAGCGCCTGGGTGCTGAAGCCGTATGAAGGCCAGGCTGTGTGCGCCAACGCGCAGGCATGTACCTTCCAGCTGGAGCCGAAGAACGGCGCCTACTCCGCCGCCGTCATGGTGAGCGAAGCGCCGATCGCCGCCGGCAAGGCTGCCTCCTTCAGCGTGCCGCTGTACGCCGGCCCGGAGGAGTACAGCATCATCACCAAGGTGGCTGACGGCATGGCCTACTCCAAGGACTTCGGCAAGGTGCACATCTTCGCCTCGCCGCTGTTCTGGCTGCTGACCAAGCTGCATGCACTGGTGCAGAACTGGGGCTGGGCGATCGTGTTCCTGACCCTGCTGGTAAAAGCCGCGTTCTACCCGCTGACTGCCGCTTCCTACCGCTCCATGGCCAAGATGAAGGCCCTGGCGCCGCGTCTGGAAACGCTGAAGCAGCAACACGGCGACGACCGCATGAAGTTCCAGCAGGCGGTCATGGAGATGTACAAGACCGAGAAAGTGAACCCGCTGGGCGGCTGCCTGCCGATGCTGATCCAGATCCCGGTGTTCATCGGCCTGTACTGGGCGCTGCTGGCCTCGGTGGAGCTGCGTCAGGCTTCCTGGACCTACATCGTCGATCTGGCCCGCCCGGACCCGTACTACATCCTGCCGGTACTGATGGCAGTGAGCATGTTCGCGCAGACCTTCCTCAACCCGCCGCCGGCCGACCCGATGCAGGCGAAGATGATGAAGATCATGCCGCTGGCCTTCTCCGCCATGTTCTTCTTCTTCCCGGCCGGCCTGGTGCTGTACTGGGTAGTGAACAACCTGCTGTCCATCACCCAGCAGTGGTACGTGAACAAGAAGATCGAACACGCCCGCAAGGCGGCACTGCAGTCCTGATCTGCGGCCAACCACCTTGCAGCAATACAGAGCCCGGCCACATGGCCGGGCTTTTTGATATACCTAAGCAAGACCATGTGGTCAGCACATCGCCGTGCGCTGACCACATGGCCCTGAACCGGAAACCAGCATGAATCTCGCCTACACCCCCAGCACCATCTGCGCCGTTGCCACCGCCCCCGGGCGAGGCGGCGTGGGCGTGGTGCGCATCTCCGGCCAGCAGCTGCTGCCGTTTGCGCAGGCTATCAGCGGCGGCAAGACCCCCAAGCCGCGCTACGCCACCTACAGCGACTTTTACGCCGCCGATGGCAGCGCCATCGACAACGGCCTGCTGCTGTACTTCCCCGGCCCGAACAGCTTTACCGGCGAGGACGTCATCGAGCTGCAGGGCCACGGCGGACCGGTGGTGCTGAAAATGCTGGTGAGTCGCTGCCTGCAGCTGGGCGCGCGGCTGGCCGAGCCGGGCGAATTCACCAAGCGGGCCTTCCTTAACGACAAGCTGGACCTGGCACAGGCGGAAAGCGTAGCCGACCTGATCGACGCCGCCAGCGAAAGCGCCGCCAGAAGCGCGCTGAAATCGCTGAAGGGCGCCTTCTCGCACGAGATCCACGTGCTGGTGGACGAGCTGATCAACCTGCGCATGCTGGTGGAAGCCACGCTGGACTTCCCCGAGGAAGACATCGACTTCCTGCAGAAGGCCGACGCGGTGGGCCGGCTGCGGAATCTGCGCGGCCAGCTGCAGACGGTACAACGCACCGCCCGCCAGGGCGCGCTGCTGCGCGAAGGCATGCACGTAGTGCTGGTGGGCCAGCCCAACGTCGGCAAATCCAGCCTGATGAACGCGCTGGCCGGCGACGACATCGCCATCGTCACCGACATCGCCGGCACCACCCGCGACACCGTGCGCGAGGAGATCGTGATCGACGGCGTGCCGGTGCACATCATCGATACCGCCGGCCTGCGCGACACCGACGATGTGGTGGAACGCATCGGCATCGAGCGCACCTGGCAGGCGGTGGAACGCGCCGACCTGGCGCTGGTGCTGGTGGACAGCCGCGAAGGCATCGTCGCCGACACGCAGGCCATCCTCGACAAGCTGCCGGCCAGCCTGCCGCGCGTGCATGTGTTCAACAAGGTGGACCTGGCCGGTGGCGAGGTTGGCCGCAGCGAGGAAGACGGCCACCCGGTAGTGCGCCTGTCCGCCCGCACCCACGCCGGTGTGGACGACCTGCGCGCGCTGCTGCTGGAGATGATCGGCTACCAGGGCGAGGACGAAGGCGTGTTCCTGGCGCGCGAGCGCCACCTGGACGCCATCGCCCGCGCCGCCGACCACCTGGCGCTGGCCGAGCAGGACTGGCAGCTGGTGGAAATCTTCGCCGAGGAGCTGCGCATGGCGCAGAACGCGCTGTCGGAAATCACCGGCCGCTTCACCCCCGACGACCTGCTGGGCGTGATCTTCTCGCGCTTCTGCATAGGCAAGTAAGCCATGAGCATCCTGGTTACCGGCGGTGCCGGCTTCATCGGCGGCAACTTCGTGCTGGACTGGCTGGCGCACAGCGACGAGCCGGTAATCAACCTGGACAAGCTGACCTACGCCGGCAACCTGCTTACCCTGCAGCCGCTGGCCGGCGACGCGCGCCACCACTTCGTGCACGGCGACATCGCCGATGGCGAGCTACTGCGCCGGCTGTTGCAGCAGCACCGCCCGCGCGCGGTGCTGAATTTTGCCGCCGAAAGCCACGTGGATCGCAGCATCCACGGCCCGGACGACTTCATCGCCACCAATATCGTGGGCAGCTACCGGCTGCTGGAAACGGTGCGCGACTACTGGCAGCAGCTGCCGCCCGCCGAGCAGGCGGCGTTCCGCCTGCTGCAGGTGTCCACCGACGAGGTATACGGCTCGCTCACACCCGACGCGCCGGCCTTCAGCGAACAGCACCGCTACCAGCCCAGCAGCCCCTACGCCGCCAGCAAAGCGGCGGCGGACCAGCTGACGCACGCCTGGCACCACACCTACGGCCTGCCGGTGCTCACCAGCCACTGCAGCAACAACTACGGCCCCTACCAGTTCCCGGAAAAACTCATCCCGCTGGTGCTTCACAATGCGCTGGCCGACCGGCCGCTGCCGCTGTACGGCGATGGCCAGCAGGTACGCGACTGGCTGTACGTGGCCGACCACTGCGCCGCGCTGCGCTGCGTGCTGGCGCATGGCCGGCCGGGCGAGCACTACAACGTGGGGGGCAATTGCCAGCTGAGCAATCTGGAAGTAGTGCACACCCTGTGCGCGCTGCTGGACGAGCTGCGCCCCGGCGCCGCGCCCTACGCCCGGCTGATCCGCTTCGTGGCCGACCGCCCCGGCCACGACCGCCGCTACGCGATAGATGCCGGCAAGCTGCAGCGCGAGCTGGGCTGGCAGCCGGCGGAAAGCTTCGCCAGCGGCATCCGCAAGACGGTACAGTGGTACCTCGCCAACGCCGACTGGGTGCAGAGCGTCACCAGCGGCAGCTACCTGGACTGGACGCGCCGCCAGTACGGCGCCCACTGATGCGCTCCCCTGCTGTGCGGCCAACCTTGCAAAGGTCATCACCATGAGCCAGCCACGCAAAGGCATCATCCTCGCCGGCGGCTCCGGCACCCGGCTGTATCCGGCCACCCTGGCGGTGAGCAAGCAGCTGCTGCCGATCTACGACAAGCCGCTGATCTACTACCCGCTGTGCACGCTGCTACAGGCCGGCATCCGCGACATCCTGATCATCTCCACCCCGCAGGACACGCCGCGCTTTGCCCAGCTACTGGGCGACGGCAGCCAGTGGGGCATCAGCCTGCAATACGCCGTGCAGCCCAGCCCGGACGGCATCGCCCAGGCGCTGCTGCTGGGCGAAGCCTTCCTGGCCGGCGCACCGGCGGCGCTGATCCTGGGCGACAACATCTTCTACGGCGACCACCTGCCGGCGGTGCTGCAGGCCGCCAGCCAGCGCCAGGACGGCGCCACCGTGTTCGCCTACCACGTGCACGACCCGGAGCGTTACGGCGTGGTGAGCTTCGACGCCGCCGGCAAGGCGCTGTCGATTGCGGAAAAACCGGCGCAGCCGGCCTCGCGCTACGCGGTAACCGGGCTGTACTTCTACGACAGCCAGGCAGTGGACATCGCCCGCGGCATCGCGCCATCGGCGCGCGGCGAGCTGGAAATCACCGACGTGAACAACGCCTACCTGCAACAGGGCCGGCTGGCGGTGGAAACCCTGGGCCGCGGCTACGCCTGGCTGGATACCGGCACTCACGACGCCATGCTGGAAGCCAGCCAGTTCATCGCCACCCTGGAAAAACGCCAGGGCCTAAAAGTGGCCTGCCCGGAGGAAATCGCCTACCGCGCCGGCTGGATAGACGCCGCACAGGTCGCCACGTTGGCCGCACCGCTGCAGCACAACGACTACGGCCGCTACCTGCTGGGCCTGCTGCAACACCGGGTGTTCTGAACATGCGCGTCATCGATACCGCCATCGCCGGCGTCAAACTGATCGAACCGGTAGTGCACGGCGACGCGCGCGGCTTCTTCTTTGAAAGCTTCAACCAGCGGCAATTCGACGCCGCCATCGGCCGCCAGGTGCAGTTCGTGCAGGACAACCACAGCCGCTCGGCGCGCGGCGTGCTGCGCGGCCTGCACTACCAGCTGCAGCAGCCGCAGGGCAAGCTGGTGCGCGTGCTGCAGGGGGCGATCTTCGACGTGGCGGTGGACCTGCGCCGCAGCTCACCCAGCTTCGGCCAGTGGATCGGGTACGAGCTGTCCGCCGACAACCGGCTGCAACTGTGGCTGCCGGAAGGCTTCGCCCACGGCTTCGTGGTGCTGGGCGAGCACGCCGAGGTGCTGTACAAGACCAGCGACTACTACGCGCCGCAGCATGAACGCTGCATCCGCTGGGACGACCCGGATCTGGCAATCAAGTGGCCACTGGATGCGCCGCCAGTGCTGTCCGCCCGCGATGCGCAGGGAACCGCGCTGCGCGCTGCCGAGCTGTTTGCCTGAGTGGTTTACCGGATAAGGTTGGCCGCATAGCGGCTGGATGCGTAGCCCGGATAAGCCAACGGCGCATCCGGGCTTGTTGCCGGCAGCAATGGCACCCCGCAACGCTTGAAAGCGCCGCGTCCCGAACCCATCTCCCAGCCATTGCCATCGGGAGCCTGCCATGAACGCCACCACCGCCCTGCACCTGGTCTGTCCACACTGCGCCACCACCAACCGCGTACCGGCCAGCCGCCTCGCCGACGCCCCCAACTGCGGCCAGTGCCGCCAGCCGCTACTCACCGGCAAACCGCTGGAGCTGAACGTGGACAATGCCGAGCAGCACATCTCTCGCAACGACATCCCGGTAGTGGTGGATTTCTGGGCACCGTGGTGTGGCCCCTGCCAGATGATGACCCCGGCCTTCGCCCAGGCCGCCGCCGCCATGCCTGCGGTGCGCTTTGCCAAGATCAACACCCAGACCGAAACCACCCTCGGCCAGCGCTTCAACATTCGCAGCATCCCCACGCTGATCCTGTTTGTGGGCGGGCGCGAAATCCAGCGCCAAGCCGGCGCCATGGACACCGTCAGCATCCAGCGCTGGATCGCCGCCGGCATGCAGAAGGCGGGGCGGTAAATGCAAAAACGTTGGCCGCAGCACCGGGCAGGTGTGCGGCCAACGTCTCAAAACACTGTAAAGTCTAACCAAGACAAACACTGCACGACCTGAAAATCAATCTCACTGACCTCAGCGACACATTTACGGCTTATCTAGGCTAGATATATATCTTAAAACGACTTTACTTAAACAAGACATTATTTATATCACTAGCCATATTCTTTCCAGCCCGATGATCACTGCTAGTTTTAGGAATCGAAAAAGTATAGCGACCATCTCCTTGAAAAACAGCTTTATAGTGCTTTCCATCCTCAGATATTTCAAATCCCATCTTGGTCAGAGCACCTCGTATTTTACCATCCATATCACGATAGGTCCTCAATAGAGATTTCACCTCCCCTTCAAGTCGTTGTCTTGTATCTGAGGGAGGGTTTGCCTTGAGAATATCTAACAAGACATGTTGGCGACGGCTTCCTTCGCGGGCAGTTCGACTAGCATCGGCCACTACATCAATCACTATATCTCGGATCTCTTGCTCATATAAGTCCTGCTCCTCACCTTGCTGAATGAGCCCTCCTTCAGAAGACTGTTCCAATCCCGATAACCTACGTACTTCCGCTGTGAGTCGTGCAATTTCATCTTCGGCATCAACAACACGAGTCTGCTTAGCCGTGATCTCGGCGTCAAAAGCATCCATATATGCCTGTAGCTCGGTAGAACCTGCTGCCTTGAGGCTATCGAACCGCTGTTTTGCAACAGTTTCCTTTAAATAGGCCCAAGTGCAGTTAGTTCGCTGCCGACGATTAGAAAGTGCAACACGAATATCCTTCGCAATTTTAAGCTCCAACGCACGAGAGTTTCCCAGTGAATCATCATGAAAGTACGCTCGCCGTGCCTCGGAATTAGGCCAGTAAACACCAACTGCTCCACCATATACATTCCGAAATTTAGTTAGCGCTTTGAGCTTGTATGAGAAAACTCTACTTGGCTCAACAACCACGTGCGCCATACCAGAAACATATTTTGCTAAATCTATGGGATTAACAAGATAGTTATCCTCAAAGTCAGCACTGACATAAATTATTGGGAGTGTGTTCCTAGCTGTGCCAAGAATCAGTGCAGCAGCGACAGTTTCTTCGCCAGAAGATAGCAGAAATGGCTGGTCAGTAATTGGGATGTCTCCATCTGTCCCACCCCCAAGCTCTGTAAGCGCCTGCCGAATAAAGTATGGCTTTTTAGGAGGTGGCAGCCTGGCAGCCGTATTCAATGCCTCACAAAATACCTGCAAGCTCAAAAGATGCCGCTCAGGCGTCTTGAGAGTAGCGATTGATGTTGTCCATGCTAGGCCAGCATCAGTCCTTTCATATCTTAGCCCTCCGATTTCGGTATCCCCAGATCGAGCATGGGCTAGCTCGACTCGCTCGTTACCGACTGAGAGCGAACGCTCGCCATTCTCAGGCAGCTCTTGGACTTGAGCCGCTTGGATCTCGGTATGCGGACTCCCTACCAACCACTTACATGCAAGATGCATAACATCAACAACTGAGTTTTTCGGATCAATTGGAAACTCTGTAGAGAAATTGGCCATATTTTGGTGTCAGTATGGGGAACCAAGAAAGCAGGTCTTTCATTAGACATGCAAAAATTCACATAAGATGCACCTGAAATAATATCGATAAACATAAAAAAAGGGCAAGCCGTAAGGCTTGCCCTTGTCGTCTGCGCTGCGGCCAACGTTGGCCGCAGGCCAGCTGATTACTTCTTGCGCTGCGGCGGCAGGTCGGTGCAGCTGCCGTGCGCCACTTCGGCGGCCATGCCGATGCTTTCGCCCAGGGTGGGGTGAGCATGGATGGTCTTGCCGATGTCGGTGGCGTCGCAGCCCATTTCCACCGCCAGGCAGATTTCGCCCAGCATGTCGCCAGCGTGGGTGCCGACGATGGCGCCGCCGATCACCTGATGCGTCTCGGCATCGAAGATCAGCTTGGTGAAGCCTTCGTCACGGCCGTTGGCGATGGCGCGGCCGGAGGCGGCCCACGGGAACACCGATTTCTCGATCTTGATGCCGTCGCGCTTGGCCTGTTCCTCGGTTACGCCTACCCAGGCTACTTCCGGGTCGGTGTAGGCCACGCCCGGAATCACGCGGGCGTCGAAGTAGGATTTGCCGCCGGCGCAGTTTTCCGCCGCCACGTGCGCCTCGTGTACCGCCTTGTGGGCCAGCATCGGCTGGCCGACGATGTCGCCGATGGCGTAGATGTGCGGCACGTTGGTGCGCTGCTGCTTGTCCACTTCGATGAAGCCGCGGTCGGTCACCGCCACACCGGCGTTTTCGGCGCTGATCAGCTTGCCGTTCGGCGCGCGGCCAGCGGCTACCAGTACCAGGTCGTAGCGCTGCGGCTCGGCCGGGGCCTTGGCACCTTCGAAGGTGACGTAGATGCCGTCTTCACGGGCATCCACTGCCACGGTCTTGGTGCTGGTCATGATGTTGTCGAAGCGGTGGGCGTTCATCTTTTCCCACACCTTCACCAGGTCGCGGTCGGCGCCCTGCATCAGCCCGTCCAGCATCTCCACCACGTCCAGGCGCGCGCCCAGGGTGGAGTACACGGTGCCCATTTCCAGGCCGATGATGCCGCCGCCGATGATCAGCATTTTCTTCGGCACGGCCTTCAGTTCCAGCGCGCCGGTGGAATCGACGATGCGCGGGTCCTGCGGGATGAACGGCAGGTTCACCACGCGGCTGCCAGCAGCGATGATGGCGTTGCTGAACTTGATCACCTGCTTGGCGCCGGTCTTGGCTTGTCCCGCGCCTTCGGTGGTTTCCACCTGCAGGTGATGCGGGTCGAGGAAGCTGCCCACGCCACGTACCACTTGCACCTTGCGTGCCTTGGCCATGCCGGCCAGGCCACCGGTGAGCTTGCCGATCACCTTTTCCTTGTAGCCGCGCAGCATGTCGATATCGATTTCCGGCTCGGCGTACTTGATACCGTTGGCCGCAAGGTGTTTCACCTCGTCGATTACCGCAGCGTTGTGCAGCAGCGCCTTGGACGGGATGCAGCCCACGTTCAGGCACACGCCGCCCAGGGTGGCGTAGCGCTCTACCAGCACCACTTTCAGGCCCAGGTCGGCTGCGCGGAAGGCGGCGGAGTAGCCGCCGGGGCCGGCGCCCAGCACCAGCACGTCGCATTCGATGTCGGCGCCGCCGCTGTGGCTGGCGGCCTGCGGCGCGGCTACCGGGGCAGCTTGCGGTGCTGCTGCGGCCGGGGCTGCTGCTGCGGGTGCCGGCGCGGCTGCGCCGGCAGCTTCGATGACCACGATCACGTCGCCTTCGGACACCTTGCCACCTACGGCGGTGCGTACTTCCTTCACCACGCCGGCGGCTTCCGCCGGTACTTCCATGGTGGCCTTGTCGGTTTCCAGGGTGATGAGGCTGGCTTCCTTCTCCACCACGTCGCCCGGCTTCACGAACACTTCGATCACGTCCACGTTGCTGTGGCCGCCGATGTCCGGCACTTTCAGTTCAATCAGATTGCTCATGGTTTTCCATCCGCAATGTAGGGCGGGTTGGCCGCAGGCCATACCCGCCACAAATCTGCGCGCGGGTATCGCCTGGCGGCGAACCCGCCCTACCGTTGAATTACAGGATCAGGCGACGCACGTCGGACAGCAGCTTGCCCAGGTACACGGTGAAGCGGGCGGCAGCGGCACCGTCGATCACGCGGTGGTCGAAGGACAGGCTCAGCGGGCACATCAGGCGCGGTGCGAATTCCTTACCGTTCCATACCGGCTTGATCTGGCTCTTGCACACGCCGAGGATGGCCACTTCCGGCGCATTCACGATCGGAGTGAAGCTGGTACCGCCAATGCCGCCCAGGCTGGAGATGGTGAAGGTGGCGCCCTGCATGTCGGTAGGCTTGAGCTTGCCGTCACGCGCCAGCGCGGACAGCTCGGTCAGTTCCTGGGCGATCTGCTTGATGCCCTTCTGATCCACGTTCTTGATCACCGGTACCACCAGGCCGTTCGGCGTGTCGGCGGCAAAGCCGATGTGGTAGTACTGCTTGAGCACCAGGTTGTCGCCGTCCAGCGAGCTGTTGAACGCCGGGAAGGCTTTCAGCGCCTCGGCGGCGGCCTTGATGATGAAGGCCAGCGGGCTGATCTTGAGGCCGGATTTCTCCCATTCCTTGCCTACCAGCTTGCGGAAGTCTTCCAGCTCGGTGATGTCGCACTCGTCATTGAAGGTGACGTGCGGGATCATCACCCAGTTGCGGCTGAGGTTGGCACCGGAAATCTTCTGGATGCGCGACAGCGGCTTGGTTTCGATCGGGCCGAATTTGGCGAAGTCCACCTTCGGCCACGGCAGCAGGTCCAGACCCACGCCGGAACCGGCCGGGGCGGCCGCCGGGGCCAGCGCCGCCGGGTTCTGCATCACGGCCTTCACGAAGCCCTTCACGTCGCCCTCGACGATACGGCCCTTGCGGCCGGAGCCTTTCACCTTGGACAGGTCCACGCCCAGTTCGCGCGCCAGCTTGCGTGCCGACGGGCCGGCATGGGCCGTGGCAAAGCCGGCTTCGTTGAAGGCGGCGGCCACGGCAGCTGCTACCGGGGCAACGGCCGGCGCGGCAGCAGGAGCCGGAGCAGCAGCAACCGGGGCAGGTGCGGCAGCTACCGGAGCGGGAGCAGCGGCCGGGGCAGCAGCGGCGCCAGCGCCTTCCACCACCACGATCAGCTCGCCTTCGCTGATCTTGTCGCCCACTTTTACTTTTACTTCCACCACGCGACCGGCGGCGGTAGCCGGCACTTCCATGGTGGCCTTGTCGGTTTCCAGGGTGATCAGGCTGTCGTCCAGCTTGATCTCGTCACCCACTTTCACCGCTACCTCGATCACGTCCACACCGCTGTGGCCGCCGATGTCCGGCACGCGGATTTCGCTGCGGCCAACGTTGGCCGCAGCCGCCGGGGCAGCCGGAGCCGGGGCACTGGCTACCGCAGCCGGCGCGGCGGCAGGCGCAGCTGCCGGAGCAGGCGCCGCAGCAGCCGGGGCCGGTGCCGCAGCGCTGGCACCCACTTCGATGATGGCGATCACGTCGCCTTCGGAAATCTTGCCACCCAGTACCGCACGCACTTCTTTCACCACGCCGGCGGCTTCCGCCGGTACTTCCATGGTGGCCTTGTCGGTTTCCAGGGTGATCAGGGAGTCATCCACCGCCACGCTCTGGCCGGGCTGGATGAACACTTCGATGATGTCTACGTTGCTGTGACCGCCGATGTCGGGCACTTTCAGTTCGATCAGATTGCTCATGGCTTTCTATCCGCTGTAGGGCGGGTTGGCCGCACGGCCATACCCGCCTCGAATCTGCGCGCGGGTATGGCCTGATGGCCAACCCGCCCTACGTTGCCGCTTATACTTTCCAGCTCGGCAGCTTGTTCAGGTCGATGCCGTACTTGGCGATGGCTTCGGCTACCTTGGCAGCCTCTACCTTGCCTTCGCGAGCCAGGGCGGACAGCGCCGACACGGCCACGTAGTAACGGTTCACTTCGAAGAACTCGCGCAGCTTGGCGCGGCTGTCGGAGCGGCCAAAGCCGTCGGTGCCCAGCACCACGTAACGGCCTGGCACGTATTCGCGGATCTGGTCAGCGTAGTTGCGGATGTAGTCGGTAGCGGCAACCACCGGGCCGCTACGGCCAGCCAGCTGCTGCTCGACGAAGGACTGGCGCTGCGCGCCCACCGGGTTCAGCAGGTTGTGGCGGGCGGCTTCCATGCCGTCGCGACGCAGCTGGTTGAAGGAGGTCACGCTCCAGATGTCGGAAGCGATGCCGAAGTCGTTGCGCAGCAGGTCGGCGGCGGCAATCACTTCGCGCAGGATGGTGCCGGAGCCCATCAGCTGCACTTTCACCGCGGCGTCGCCGCCATCCTTCAGCAGGTACATACCCTTGAGAATGCCCTCTTCGGCGCCTTGCGGCATGGCCGGGTGGGTGTAGTTCTCGTTCATCAGGGTGATGTAGTAGAACACGTCTTCCTGCTCGACATACATGCGGCGCAGGCCGTCCTGCAGGATCACCGCCAGCTCGTAGGCGTAGGTCGGGTCGTAGCTGATGCAGTTCGGGATCAGGCCGGCCTGGATGTGGCTGTGGCCGTCTTCGTGCTGCAGGCCTTCACCGTTCAGGGTGGTGCGGCCGGCGGTGCCGCCCAGCATGAAGCCGCGGGCGCGCATGTCGCCGGCTGCCCAGGCCAGATCGCCCACGCGCTGGAAACCGAACATCGAGTAGTAGATGTAGAACGGAATCATCGGGATGCCATGGTTGGCATAGCTGGTGGCCGCGGCGATCCACGACGACATTGCGCCCGGCTCGTTGATGCCTTCCTGCAGCATCTGGCCATCCTTGGATTCCTTGTAGAACATCAGCTGGTCGGCATCCTGCGGTACGTAGTTCTGACCCTGGGTGGACCAGATGCCGTACTGGCGGAACATGCCTTCCATACCGAAGGTGCGGGATTCGTCCGGCACGATCGGCACGATCTGCTTACCGATGTTCTTGTCCTTCAGCAGGATGCCCAGCTGACGCACGAAGGCCATGGTGGTGGAGAACTCGCGCTCGCCGGAATCGGAGAACTGGCTGTCGAACACATGCAGGCCCGGCACCGCCAGCGGCGCCTTCACCGGCTTGCGTGCCGGCAGGTAGCCACCCAGGGCAGCGCGGCGTTCGCGCATGTATTTCATTTCCGGGCTGTCTTCCGCCGGCTTGTAGTACGGTACTTTTTCCAGGTCCTCGTCGGATACCGGAATGGCGAAGCGGTCGCGGAACTTGCGCAGGTTTTCCAGCGCCATCTTCTTGGCCTGGTGTGCCACGTTCTGCGCCTCGCCGGAGGAGCCCATGCCGTAACCCTTGATGGTCTTGGCCAGGATCACGGTCGGACGGCCGTTGGCGTTGTGGGTAGCCTGGTAGTAGGCGGCGTACACCTTGTGCGGGTCATGGCCGCCACGGTTCAGTGCCCAGATCTCCTCGTCGGACATATTGGCCACCATCTCGCGCAGCTCCGGGTACTTGCCGAAGAAGTGCTCGCGCACGTAGGCGCCGTCCTTGGACTTGAAGGTCTGGTAGTCGCCGTCCACGCACTCGTCCATGCGCTTCTTCAGCAGGCCCTTGGTATCCATGGCCAAGAGCGGGTCCCAGCGGCTGCCCCATACCACTTTCAGCACGTTCCAGCCGGAGCCGCGGAAGTCGCCTTCCAGTTCCTGGATGATCTTGCCGTTGCCGCGTACCGGGCCGTCCAGACGCTGCAGGTTGCAGTTGATCACGAACACCAGGTTGTCGAGGCCTTCACGCGCGGCCATGGAGATGGCGCCCAGGGATTCCGGCTCGTCCATCTCGCCGTCGCCGCAGAAGCACCACACCTTGCGGCCCGGGGTCTTGGCCAGGCCACGGCTTTCCAGGTACTTCAGGAAGCGGGCCTGGTAGATGGCCATCAGCGGGCCCAGGCCCATGGATACGGTGGGGAACTGCCAGAAGTCCGGCATCAGCCACGGGTGCGGGTAGGAGGACAGGCCGCCGCCGTCCACTTCCTGGCGGAAGCTGTCCATCTGTTGTTCGCTGATGCGGCCTTCCAGGAAGGCGCGGGAGTACACGCCCGGCGCAATGTGGCCCTGGAAGTACACCAGATCGCCTTCCTGCTCGTCGTTGTGGGCACGCCAGAAGTGGTTGAAGCCTACGTCGTACAGGGTGGCGGAGGACTGGAACGACGCGATGTGGCCGCCCAGTTCCAGGTCTTTCTTGCCGGCGCGCAGCACCATGGCCATGGCGTTCCAGCGGTTGATCGAGCGGATGCGATGCTCCAGCTCGTGGTTGCCCGGAGACTTCTGCTCCTTGCCCACCGGGATGGTGTTCTGATAGGCGGTGGTGGCTTCGAACGGCAGGTGGGCACCGCGACGGCGGGTGCGCTCTACCATTTTCTCCAGCAGGTAATGGGCGCGCTCGGCACCGTCATTGTCCAGTACCGACTCGACTGCCTCGGTCCATTCCTGCGTTTCAATCGGATCGATATCGTCAGGGTAGATTGCTGCCATCTCACATCCTCACTGTTATTTTCCGAACCGCCCCGATAGGGAGGGTCAGGCTGACATACGTCGAAGCCCCGGTGGAGGCTCCCTTAACTGCACGCGATTATAATCGAACAAAACCGCAAAAAATTTTTGCGAAAACGAAAACATTCTTACACGCGGCAAAGTGTATAGCCTGCCAGTTTCGAGACGGAATAGCCAATTAGGGTTTTCGCTCGAAAACAGCTTTAAATTCATGGATATTGCGGCGCAGCATGTTGTTTTTTTGCGATACGCCAAGGCCGGCCGGCATGCGGGGATGCCAGCCGTATCAGACAGCAAGAAGCACACTACCGGGGCTTGCATCGTAGTGACGGCACTACGCGGCCAGGCTCAACGCTTGTCGTCGCCCTGCCCCGGTTTCAGCTTAGTGCCAATTTCGCGCAGCCGCGCCTCGATGGAAGAGCGCAGATAGAAATCGTCGCCCGGCGCCTGGGTGGCCAGCTGGTATTGAACACGCGCGGATTCGAACTTTTGTTCGAAAAAGAACGCATTACCGAGTGCAGCGTGGTAGCGCAGCGAGTCGGCCTCGCCATAGCTGCGCGCCGCCAGCCGCCACAGCTGCGGGCTGTCCTGGTAACGCGCCAGCGCCGCGTCGATGGCCTGGCGCGCCTCGGCCTGGCGGTTGCTCTGCAGCAGGGCGTCGATCAGCTCCAGCCGCAGCGCGCGACGCGACGGGAACACCGCCAGCGCCTGCTGCAGGGTCTGCACTTCCTGCGCCGGCTGGCCGGCGGCACGCTGCAGCTCGGCCTCCAGCAGCAGTAGCGACGGGTGCGCCGGCAGCGCCGCCTTTACCTGTGGCCACAGCGCCTGCGCCTCCTTCAGGTTGCCGTGCGCCAGCTGCGCGCGCAGCAGGCCATACAGCATGGCGCCGCGGTTGAGATAGCGGCGGCTGGTGAGTGCAGTGCTGTAGAACGGCAGCACTTCGTCAGCGCTCAGGGTGGCCACGCGCAGCTTTTCGCGCATCAGCAGGTAGTCCAGGCTGTCCAGCCGCATCTTCAGCGGGTAGCTCTGTGCCCGCGCCTGGCTTTCGCTCAGGCGCTCCACCGTCAGCGGGTGGGTGCGCAGGAAGCCGAAGGCGTTGTTGTCGTTATGGCGCTGCGACTGCTGCAGGCGCTCGAAAAACAGCGGCATGTTGCGCGGGTCGAAACCGGCGCCGGCCAGGTACTGCATGCCCATGCGGTCCGCCTCGCGCTCGAAGTCGCGGCTATAGGACAGCTGCTGGCTGACGCCCAGCCCGACGCCGGCGTTGAGCGCGCCCACCGCCATATCGCTGTTGCCGCTGCGCGAGCCGGCCACGATGCCGGCCAGGATCGCCGCCCACAGCCACAGCTGGTTCTGGCTGCTGCTCTGGTACATGCGCGCCAGGTGGCGCTGGGTGACGTGGGCGGTTTCGTGCGCCAGCACCGACGCCAGCTCGCCCTCGCTCTGCGTGGCCGTCACCAGGCCGCTGTGCACGCCGATCACCCCGCCCGGCAGGGCAAAGGCGTTGATGCTGGCATCGCGCACCACGAAATAGCTGATCGGTAGCGGCGTAGGCTGTGCCGCGGCCACCAGCGAGCCGCCCAGGTCGTTGAGGTAGTCGTTGATCTCGGCATCGTCGATCACGTCGCCATCGTCCTGCAGCGAGCGCTGGATGTCGCGGCCGATGCGGCTTTCCTCGGCCAGCGGCACGGCGGATTCCGCCACCGTACCGAGGTTGGGCAGGTTGTCGCTGGCCAGCGGGGCGCTGGCCGGCCAGGCCACCAGCACGGCGGCAAGCAGGGACGTGAGTCGGGTATGAGCGTTCATGGCGGCTATGATAGCCAGTTAGCGGCGAAGTCCGCTGCGCTAGTTTGTGTGGATTTGTGTTGACCCAGGTTCTGCCGGCACAGACGGCTAGATATGGAATTCCGGCGGCGGCAGCAGCGCCTGCCAGGCAGCGAAGGTGGACAGGTACACCCGGCCGCTGAAGCGGCTGGCGAGACCTGCCTTGCCGAACACATCCCACACCGGCCCCTTTACCTCGGCCAGCTGCACGCGCACGCCGCGCTCGGCCAGGGTGTCGTCCAGCCGCTCCAGCATGGCGAGGCCGGTGATGTCCACGCGGTTCACCGCGCTCATCACCAGCAGCAGGGTATGCACCTGCCCGGCTGCGGCCAACCTTGCCAGCAGTGCATCGCGCACGTGGCGTGCATTGCCGAAATACAGGCTTTCGTCGATGCGCAGGATCAGTACACCCGGCAGGGTCTGGCACTGCTGGTAGCGCTGCACATTGCGAAAGTGGCTGCCACCGGGCAGCAGGCCCAGTTCGGCCATATGCGGGCGGCTGCTCTTCATCAGCCACGCCGCCAGCGAGATCACCACCCCGGCCACGATGCCGCTGTCCACCCCCAGCCACAACACCAGCAGGAAGGTGACGGCGAAGGCAATGGCATCGCTGCGCTCCGCCCGCCAGGCATGCAGCAGCGGCTGCAGCCGCACCTGCGGCGCCACCGCGGCAACGATGGTGGCGGCCAGCATGGTCAGCGGCAACGCCGACAACATGCCGCTGCCCCAGGCCAGCAGCGCGGCAATCAGCGCCGCGGTGATCAGCGATGCCAGCTGGCTGTTGGCACCGGCCTCGGCGTTCACCACCGAACGGGTCAGCCCGCCGGTCACCGGAAAGCCGCCGCACAGGCCGGCACCGATATTGCAGACGCCCAGCGCCAGCAGTTCGCGATCCGGGTCCACCGTCTCGCGGCGCGGAATCGCCAGCAGCTGCGCCACCGACAGGCTCTGCACGTAATTGACCAGCGCGATGAAGAACGCCGGCATCACCAGCGGCAGCAGCCCGCAGGAGGGCAGCGCCGGCCAGGCCAGCGCCGGCAGCCCGGCCGGGATGCGGCCAACCTGCGGCAGCTGCCCCTGCCAGCCCGGCAGGCCGACCAGCAGCATGCTGCCCAGCAGTGCCAGCAGCGGCAGACCGCGCACCAGCAATGCCTGCGGCAGGCCCCGCAGCCCCAGGCGATGCAGCAAGCGGCTCAGCCTGCTACGTCCCCACCACAGCAACAGCACGCCAGGGATGCCGATCAGCAGCGCCGGCCATGAGTAGTGGCCGGCATGTGCCCACAGGCTGGACAGAATGGCGGGCAGGCTGGCGCCGGGAGCGCGAAAACCGGCCAGCGGCCCCAGCTGGCTCAGCACGATCAGCAATGCCGACGCGGCGGTGAAGCCGGCCAGCACCGGTTCGGACAGCACGTCGGCCAGAAAACCCAGCCGCAGCAGGCCGAACAGCAACAGCAGCACGCCGGACAACAGCGCCAGCCAGATGGCGGCCAGCAGGTAATCGGTGGAGGCTGCCGCCAGGCCAAGCTTGCCCAGCGAGGCGGCCACCAGCAGCGAAGTCACCGCCATCGGCCCCACCGACTGCGCATGGCTGCGGCCCAGCAGCGCATACAAGGGCAGCGGCAGCAGGCTGGCATACAGGCCCAGCTGCGGCGGCAGCCCGGCCACCAGCGCGTAGGCCAGCCCCTGCGGCAGCAAAAGCAGTGCCACCAGCAGCCCGGCGCTGATGTCGCCGACCAGCCATTGCCGCTGGTAATGCTGCAACCAGGGCGGCAGCCAGCGCGTCATGTGCTGTGCGCGGTATCGGCAGCCACGGCAGTGCTTACCGTGCCGCAGTACAGCCCGTACAGCGTGTCCAGAATGGCGAGCGCCTGCTCGCTGGCCACGCTGTAGTAGATCCACTTGCCGTCGCGGCGGGTGCTCACCAGCGACTCGTTGCGCAGCACCCCCAGCTGCTGTGACAACGTGGGCTGGCGGATACTGGTGAGCCGCTCCAGCTCGGACACGGTTTTTTCGCCATCCACCAACTGGCACAGCAGCAGCAGCCGGTCCTCGTTGGCCAGGCTTTTCAGCAAGGCTGCCGCGCGGGATGCGTTGTCATGCAGTACAGTCAAATCCATGGATATCCCCAATCTGTCTCCCACTGCCGCGCTGTCAGCGCAGCCACCGGAACATTATATTTTAATATATAGTAAATAATATCAACACTTGTCTGTCAGCAGGAGCGGCAATGCACGCAAGCATCCAAGCCTTCTTCGACCCGGTAACCGGCACCTACAGCTACGTGGTGTTCGATCACCCGGGTGGCCACGCCGCCATCATCGACCCGGTGCTGGACTACGACCCCAAGGCTGGCCGCACTGCCACCGACAATGCCCAGCAGCTGGTGGACTTCATTACCGCCCGCGAGTTGCAGCTGGCGTGGATACTGGAAACCCATGCCCATGCCGACCACCTGACCGCCGCCGCCTGGCTGAAGCAGCGCCTGGGCGGGCGCACCGGCATAGGCCGCCATATCGATGCGGTGCAGCGGGTATTCAAGCCGATATTCCAGATGGAAGAAGACTTCGCCACCGATGGGCGGCAATTTGACCAGCTTTTTGCCGATGGCGACAGCCTGCAGCTGGGGGAACTGACGCTGCGCGTGCTGGCGCTGCCGGGCCATACCCCGGCCGACGTGGGCTACCAGGTGGGCGATGACGTGTTCATCGGCGACACCCTGTTCCAGCCGGACGTGGGCAGCGCCCGCTGCGACTTCCCCGGCGGCGATGCGCGCACCTTGTTCCATTCGGTGCAGCGCCTGCTGTCGCTCCCGGACAACACCCGGCTGTGGCTGTGCCACGACTACCCGCCCGACAGCCGCGCGCCCAGCGCCTGCAGCACGGTGGCCGAGCAGAAAGCGGCCAACGTCCACGTGCGCAGCGGCGTGAGCGAGGCGGACTTCGTTGCCCTGCGCCAGGCGCGCGACGCCACGCTGGGGGCGCCGGTGCTGCTGATTCCGTCGATACAGGTGAATATCCGCGCCGGCAACCTGCCGCCGCCGGCGGCCAACGGCCACGCCTACCTGAAGATTCCGCTGGACCTGCTGTAGACTGCAGTCATGATCCACACCCGGGCGGAACCGGCCGCCCACCGGCATGGCGCCTGCTCCCCTGCCTGCCGCGCCCTCGCAACTGGTGCACGAGCGCGGCCTTCCTGCCTTTGGCATGTATCGCGGCATCGTGCCGGCGCTGTCCTGGCACGCGCTGGCCATGCCACCTTTGCGCCGCCTGACGCGCCGCCTGCACCACAAGCGCTGGCAATACGCCGCCTTCGCCCATGCCGATTTCTTCATCGGCGTGGCGGTGGTGGACGTGGGCTGGGCCGGCAGCGCCTTCGCCTACCTGTTCGACCGCCGCCAGGGCCGACTGCTGGCCGACTTCGACGCCACCGGCGCGCCGCTGCTGCACACCCGCCTGGAAAACCGCACCTTCGGCGACGCCACCTTCCGCCGCGGCAGCGACTGTATCGCCTTCCGCCACGCCGGCAGCCGGCTGGAACTCACCATCAACACCACGCCGCTGCGCCTGGCCGCCCACATCACCCTGCCGGCCGCCGACAGCGTGCTGGCCGCCATCGCCCCGGCCAACTGGCAGGCGCATGCCACCCACAAGAGCGGGGCGCTGGCCTGCAGCGGCTTTGCCGAATGCAATGGCGAGCGCCTGGCGCTGGACGGCTGCCAGGTCAGCCTGGACGCCTCCAACGGCCTTCTGGCGCGCGACACCAGCTGGCGCTGGGCCAGCGCCCACGCCGGGCCGCTGGGCTTCAACCTGCAGGCCGGCTATATGGGCGATGCGGAAAACGCCATCTGGCTGGAGGGCGTGCCGTGGCGCGTGGGCGCCGCGCAATTCGAATTCGATGCGGCCAACCCCCTGGCGCCGTGGCGCATCCACACCGACGACGGCGCAGTAGCGCTGACCTTCACCCCGGAGGGCGCGCGCAGCGGCGACAAGAACCTGCTGATCGCCAGCAGCCGCTACATCCAGCCGGTGGGCCGCTTCGATGGCTGGCTGCGCCACCCGCACAGCGGCGTGCTGTACCCGGTGGAAGCGCTGGCCGGTGTTACCGAAGACCACCATTCGCGCTGGTAGCGCACCAGGCTGCTGACAAAGTGCTTCGTTTACACACCACCGGACCCGGCACGGCCGGGCCGATCCAGCCAAGTGCTTGCATCGGCAGCCTTCCTGTCTACAAAACAAAGTCCTTCCGCATGGCGAAGAACTTTGTCGGTACGCTCTCGCGCTGGTAGCGCGCCACCCACCGCGGCACAACGTTGGCCGCAAGGAGCCCGCCTTGAAACATGCCGCCGTGCACGGCCACCTGCTGGGCGAACGCGCCGTGGTGCTGAACTCGCCGCCACCGGCCACCCTCGCCTGCCAGCGCCGCATCTGGTGGCTGGCCGACACCCTGCGCACGCAAGGCGACTTCATCGATATCGTTCCCGGCATGAACAACCTCACCGTGATCCTCGACCCGGCGCGCCACGACGGCGCGGCGGTGCTCGACCAGCTGATGGCGCTGTGGCAGCAGGCCAGCAGCGCCGTACTGCCGCAGCGGCGGGTGAATATCCCGGTGCACTACGGCGGCGAGCACGGCCCGGACCTGGCAGCGGTGGCGGCGCACTGCGGGCTGTCGGAGCAAGAAGTCATCGCCCGCCACAGCGCCGCGCGCTACACCGTGTTCTTTCTCGGCTTCCAGCCCGGCTTCGCCTACCTGGGCGGGCTGCCGCCGGCGCTGGCCACCCCGCGCCGCGCCGAACCACGGCTGGCGGTGCCGGCCGGCAGCGTCGGCATCGGCGGCGAGCAGACCGGCATCTACCCGGCCACCAGCCCCGGCGGCTGGCAGCTGATCGGCCGCACCACACTGGCGCTGTTCGACCCGCAGCGCGAGCCGCCCAGCCTGCTGCTGCCGGGCGACCGCGTGCGCTTCGTGGCACAGGAGCCCGGCCATGCTTGAGATTCTCCGCCCCGGCGTGCAGACCACGGTGCAGGATCTGGGCCGCCACGGCCTGCGCCACCTGGGCATTGCCCAGAACGGCGCGCTGGATACGTCGGCACTGCTGCTGGGCAACCGCCTGCTGGGCAATGCGGCCAACCTTGCCGCACTGGAAATCGCCCTGGGCCCGGTGGCCATCCGCTTCGGCCGCGACGGCTGGTTCGCGCTGACCGGCGCCGACTTTGCCGCCACACTGGACGACGAGCCGGCCTGGTGCGGCTGGCGCCTGCCCTGCCGCGCCGGGCAGATACTGCGCCTGGCCGGCGGCCACCACGGCATGCGCGCCTACCTGTGCGTGGATGGCGGCATCGACGTGCCGCTGGTACTGGGCGCACGCGCCACCGACCTCAAGGCGGCATACGGCGGCCACCACGGCCGCGCCCTGCAGGCCGGCGACCGGCTGCCGCAGGGTGCCGCCAGGTCGCTGCCGCGGCGGCTGGGGGTGTACCAGCGGCCATGGCAGCCGCTGCTGCGCGCCATTCCCGGCCCGGAATACCATGAATTCGACGCCGCCAGCCGGCACGCCTTCTGGCAACACCCGTGGACGGTAAGCCCGCACAGCAACCGCATGGGCTACCGGCTGCAGGGCACGGCGCTGCAGCGCAACCACGGCGGCGAGCTGCTGTCTCACGCGGTACTGCCCGGCGTGGTGCAGGTGCCGCCGAACGGCCAGCCCATCGTACTGCTGGCCGATGCGCAGACCACCGGCGGCTACCCGCGCATCGCCAGCGTGATCGATGCCGACCTGTGGTTGCTGGCGCAGGCGCGCCCCGGCAGCCGGCTGCACTTCGTGGAGTGCGACCTGGCCACCGCCCGCGCCGCGCGGGAACACTGGCTGCGCGACTGGCGCCGCTTCGAACTGGCCGCCTGGGGCAGCGGCCAACTTCCCTCCCTGTGAACTGGAACCTGGCAATGCACATAGACCTGAATGCCGATGTCGGCGAAGGCTGCGGCGACGATGCCGCCATCCTGGCCTGCGTCAGCTCGGCCAATATCGCCTGCGGCTGGCACGCCGGCGATGCCGCCACCATGCGCGCCGCAGTGCGCGCCGCGCTGGCGCATGGCGTGGCCATCGGCGCCCACCCCAGCTTTCCCGACCGCGAAAACTTCGGCCGCAGCGCCATGCAGCGCACGCCGGTGCAGGTGCATGCCGATGTCGGCGCACAGTTGGCCGCACTGGCCGCCATCGTGCGCGAGGAAGGCGGCCAGCTGGTGCACGTCAAACCGCATGGCGCGCTGTACAACCAGGCGGCGCGTGACGCGGTGCTGGCCGATGCCATTGCCGCCGCGGTGCGCGACTTCGACCCGGCGCTGAAGCTGATGGGGCTGGCCGGCAGCGAGTCGATCCGCGCCGCCGCACGCCATGGTCTGGCCGCCATCGAGGAAGTCTTCGCCGACCGCGGCTACCTGGCCGACGGCAGCCTGGCGCCGCGCGGCAGCCCCGGCGCGGTCATCGAGGATGCCGACACCGCGCTGGCACAGACGCTGCAGCTGATTGAGCACGGCAGTGTGCGCAGCCTGGACGGGCAACACATCGCACTGCGCGCCGACAGCGTGTGCCTGCACGGCGACGGCGCCCACGCGCTGGCCTTCGCCCGCCTGCTGCGCCAGCAGCTGCAGGCGCGCGGCATTGTTATCCGCCCGGCCTGAACCTTGAACCGGAGCACTGCCATGAACCCCACCCTGCGCCCCGCCCGGCCCGCCGATGCCCAGGCCCTGGCCACCCTGTCCACCCAGCTGGGTTACCCGGTGGCACCGGCAACGTTGGCCGCACGGCTGGACACGCTGCTGGCGGCGCCGGAACAGCATGTTGTCCAGGTGGTCGAAGTGGAGGGACGGGTGTGCGGCTGGATACACGGCTTTGTGCGGCCGCTGCTGGAATCCGCCACCTGCGTGGAGGTAGGCGGCCTGGTGGTGGCCGAAGACTGCCGTGGCCAGGGGCTGGGCGCGCAGCTGCTGGCCGCCTGCGAAGCCTGGGCCGCCGCGCGCGGCATTGCCGAGGTCAACGTGCGCTGCGCCGAGCATCGCAGCGACGCCCATCGCTTCTACCGGCGCGAGGGCTACAGTCATATCAAGAACCAGCTGACTTTTCGCAAAACGGTAGCGAAAACCCCATGAACCGCGTGGTGGGTGCCGGCCGTGGTCGTGGTAGCATGGCGCCCGACAAAATCCAGAGTAAACACACCAATCCCCTGACCGCCTGCCCCGCCGCCCGCGGACAGGTCATTGCTACAGGAGAACATCATGGGCCTGCTTAGCTCCCTGCTGGACCACAACCGCGCCTTCGTCGAAGCGCGCGAGTACGAACAATTCGAGACCGACAAATTCCCGGACAAGAACCTGGCAGTGCTGGCCTGCATGGACGCACGCCTGGTGGAACTGCTGCCCAAGGCCATGGGCCTGAAGAACGGCGACGCCAAGCTGATCAAGAACGCCGGCGCCCTGGTTACCCACCAGTGGGGTTCGGTGATGCGCAGCCTGCTGGTTGCCGTCTACGAGTTGCGCGCCGAGGAAATCTGCGTGGTGGCACACCACGACTGCGGCATGCGCGCCATCGACCCGAACCGCATCCTGGCCAGTGCCCAGGAACGCGGCGTGTCCGCCGACACCATCGCCACCCTGCGCGGTGCCGGCATCGACCTGGACGGCTGGCTGAAAGGCTTCGACAACGTGCACGACAGCGTGCGCCATACCGTGGCCACCATCCGCAGCCACCCGCTGATGCCGAAAGACATCCCGGTGCACGGCCTGGTGATCCATCCGGCCACCGGCAAGCTGGACCTGATCATCGACGGCTACCTGCCGCAGGTCTGATGCCCACCGGCAAGCAACAGCCAGCCACAGCGGCAGCACCTGCGCACAGCGGGGCTGCCGCTGTGGCCATGCGCCGCGTCGGCATGTTCGGCGGCACTTTCGACCCCATTCACGCCGCCCACCTGCGCATGGCGGAAGCGTTCTTCAGCCAGTGCCGGCTGGACGCGCTGCGGCTGATCCCCGCCGGCAACCCCTACCATCGCGACAGCGGCCCGCAGGCCAGCGCCGTGGAGCGCCTGGCCATGGTGCAGCTGGCCATTGCCGGCCATGCCGGCTGGCAGGCCGACGACCGCGAAGTACGGCGCGCACGCCCGGCCTACACCGTGGAAACACTGGAAGAACTGCACGCCGAGCTGGGGCCGGAGTGCCAGCTGTGGCTGCTGATCGGCGGCGACTCGCTGCACAATCTGCCCGCCTGGCAGCGCTGGCAGGACATCCTGCGCCTGGCCAATATCGTGGTGGCGGTACGCCCCGGTTTCGATGCGGCCAACCTCCCTGCCGCACTGCAGCCCTACTGGCAGCAAGTGCCTGATTTTTCAAACAGCGCGCCTTCCGGTACAATCCGCGCCCTGACCTTGCCCCCCGTTCCCCTTTCCGCCACCGAACTGCGCCACAAACTGGCCGGTGGCGAGGACTGCAGCGGGCTGATTCCCGCCGGTGTACTGCAATACATCCACCGGCATCAGCTATACCGGAGTACGGCAAGGTAAGGGGCGCCATCAATTTATTCACGATCTAGCGAGCTAGAGCGAGACAAGGCGGAAACGGCTGAGGGAGCGGAATTGACATCGCGTCAATGAGCATCCCGAAGACGGTTTCAACGCCGTATCGCCGACGCGCAGCAGATCGTGCACAGATTCTGATGCGTCCCGCCGCCGGGCGCTCTGTGCCCGAGCTGCCAACTGCCGCTGTCCGCGGCACCCCGATCTTTTACGGAACCTCTGGCCGCCGCGACCGCTGCCCCGCCGCCATGTCCCGCAACGTACTGCAAGGAAACTCATGGAAGTTCAAGACATCGCCAAACTGGCCGTCGAAGCCCTGGAAGACGTAAAGGGCAAGGATATCGTCGAGCTCGACACCACCAATCTGACCTCACTGTTCGCCCGCATGATCGTGTGCACTGGTGACTCCAACCGCCAGGTGAAGGCACTGGCCAACAACGTGGCCGTGACCCTGAAGGAAGCCGGCGTGGAGCTGGTTGGCTCCGAAGGCCACGAAAGCGGCGAATGGGTGCTGGTGGATGCCGGCGACGTGGTAGTGCACGTGATGCTGCCGGCCGTGCGCGACTACTACGACCTCGAAGCGCTGTGGGGCGGCCAGAAGCCGTCCTTCAACCCGGTGGGCCGTCCGTGGAACGCTGCCGTTTAAGCTAGCCGCACGACCCGAAGTTGGCCGCACCGTCGCAAGGCGCTGCGGCCAACCTCTTTTTGGAAAGCCGACATGAAAATCACGCTACTGGCGGTGGGCAGCAAGATGCCGCGCTGGGTGGACGACGCCTTCGGCGACTACGCCAAGCGCTTCGGCCGCGACATCAGCTTCGAACTGAAAGAGATCAAGCCGGAAAAACGTGGTGGCGGCGTGACCGCCGAGAAAGGCATTGCCGCCGAGCACGAGCGCATCGTGGCGGCCATTCCGCCGCGCAGCAAGCTGGTCATTCTGGATGAACGCGGCAAGAACTGGACCTCGATGCAGCTGGCGGCCGCCATGAAAGACTGGATGGCCGGCGGCGACGACATCACCATCGTCATCGGCGGCGCCGACGGGCTGTCCGCCGAGCTGAAACAGCGCGCCGACATCATGTTGCAGCTGTCGGCGATGACCCTGCCGCACGGCATGGTGCGCGTGCTGCTGGCCGAGCAGCTGTACCGCGCCTACTCCATCCTCAACAACCACCCCTACCACCGCGAGTGAGCCGTGCCGGCGTTGCCGGTGCACGACAGGCGGCAGTTTTTTCTGCCGCGGCCACCGGCGGCTGTCACAGCCTGTTTAACCCTGCGCGCCCCGCCACTGCTGACATTGGCCGATGGAAAGCCGCTGTTTTGGCCATGACGCCGGCTTTATTTGTAAGTATCTGTTACTGGAAATTGTGCTCAAAGCTTATTAATATGCAGACGTCAGCCCGTGCGGCATCAGCTCTTTAAAAGCCACCCATCATGCGCAAGTATCCACTTCTGGCCAGCCTGCTGGCACTACTGCTACTGCCGGCAGCCCACGCCGAAAACAGCCAGCAGTCACCCGCCGCCAGCTACGATCTGCTCAGCGACGCCGTCGCCCCCGGGTTGGGCGCCACCCTGAGTTACGATATACCGCCGCCAGTGGTGGAAGCACAGCCGGCAGCCAGCAACACGGATATTCCACAGGTCAACGCACCGGCATACAACCGGCAGATGGCCGCCGCCTTCAGCAAGCTGGTGGCACGCATCGCGCATGAGCAGCACCTCGACCCGCAGCTGCTGCACTCCATCATCACCGTCGAATCCGGCTACAACCCCGGCGCCGTGTCGCCCAAGGGCGCCATCGGCCTGATGCAACTGATGCCGGGCACTGCCAGCCGCTTCGGCGCCAGCAACCCGCAGGACCCGGTACAGAACATCCGCGCCGGCGCCCGCTACGTGCGCTTCCTGCTTGCCCTGTTCAACAGCGACATGTCGCTGGTACTGGCGGCCTACAATGCCGGCGAAGGCGCCGTGAGCAAGTACCGCAACACCATCCCGCCGTACGAGGAAACCCGCGAATACGTGGCCAAGGTGCTGGCTTCCTACCAGAAACGCACCGGCCAGAGCCTGCTGCCGGCGCAGTACCAGCGCGTGAAGCTGGTGCTGTCCAGCGATACCCCGCTGTAAGCGCCCAGCAAACGACAAAGCCCGGCACACTGCCGGGCTTTTTTATTACTGTAGGGCGGAAGCCCGGCAAAGCCGGGCGTTCCGCCATGCAAGGTTGGCCGCATGCGGCGGAACGCCCCGCCGGGGCTTCCGCCCTACACCTGACACTGCCCCGCACGTAAAAAAGCCCGGAACATTGTTCCGGGCCTTCTCCCTGCCGATCGGCACTACCTTGCGGCCAACCTGGCGGCCAGCCGGCGCAGGCTGTGCCAGGGCTCGCCGGGCTCCACGCCCTTGATCTGGCGATCGATGCGCGCGCACTCGGCCAGCGCCGCCATCAGCTGCTTGCCGCCGATGCGCTTGAGCGCCGGCTCGGCCAGGCGTTGCTTGTCGCCCCACAGCCGCAGCTCGTTGGCCATGTCGCGCACGGTGCGGCCTTCCTGCAGGCCACGGCCGAGGCGGATCAGCATGCGCACGTCCTCGGTGAACGACCACAACACCAGCACCGGCGCCTCGCCTTCCGCTTCCAGCCCGTCCAGCATGCGCGTGGCGCGGGCGGTATCGCCGGCCAGCCAGCTTTCCGACAGATGGAACACGTCGAAGCGCGCCACATTGGCCACCGCCTCGCGCAGTTGCTCCAGCGTCAGCTCGCCCTGCGGGTACAGCAGCGCCAGCTTGTCGATTTCCTGCTTGGCCGCCAGCAGGTTGCCTTCCACCCGGTCGGCGAAGAACACCGCGGCATCGTGGCCCAGGGTCTGGCCCTGCAGCTTGAGGCGGCGGGCGATCCACGCCGGCAGCTCGCTGCGGCCCACCGGCCGCGCTTCCACCAGCACCGCGCTTTTCTCCAGCGCGGTGAACCACTTGCTCTTCTGCTGCGTCTTGTCGAGCTTGGGCAGCTGGATCAGCGTGACAGTATCGTCCGGCGGATTGGCCGCCAGCTGCTGCAGCGCCTCGCCGCCCTCGGTGCCGGGTTTGCCACCGGGGATGCGGATCTCCAGCAGCTTGAGCGAGGCGAACAGCGATACGCTGCTCATGGCATCGCGCAGCTGCGACCAGTCGAAATTGCCGCCTTCCACCGTCAGCACTTCGCGCTCCAGGTAGCCGGCGGCGCGCGCGGCGGCGCGGATGCTGTCGGCAGCCTCCAGCGCCAGCAGCGCCTCCTCGCCGTACACCAGGTACAGCGGGGCCGGCGCACTACGCGCCAGCTGCTCTTTCAGCGCCTCAGGGCTGTTTGCCGGCATCGGCCTTGCTTCCCGGCGCAGGCAGGTAGCCCAGGCGGCGCACCAGCTGGCTGGCGGCTTCCTTGCGCATGTCTTCGCGCAGCAGTGATTCTTCGCGTTCCTTGCCCAGCGTTACCGAGTCGCTGTAGCTCATGGTGCGGCGCAGGGTGACGGTGAGCGGCAGCGGCGCATCGTCCTGCAGGCGCTGGATGGTGGCAGTCACGGTGTAGATCAGCAGGTATTCGTTGACGTTACCGGCCAGGCTGACACCCAGCACATCCTTGCGATCTTCCTCGCTGACGATGTTCAGCACCGCGTCGGGCGTGCCTTGCAGGTTCTCGAACTGGATGCGGCCGTCACGGCGCAGCGCGGTTTCCAGCGACGATTGCAGGCTGCCGGTCTTGGCAACCCGCAGGGTGGTGAAGCTCAACGGCGCAGTCTGCGTCAGCGGGGTACCCAGGCCACGCAGCTGGAAGCCGCAGGCGGACAGGGTGCCGATGCAGGCCAGCAGGGCGATATTGCGCAGCAGTCGTTTCATTGCAGCTCTTCCATGTGACAGCGGCGCGGGTCTGACCGCGCCGCCGGAGCGTCCGCGCGGCCAATGCCGCGCGGCGGTTTAGACTACGATATTGACCAGTCGGCCCGGCACCACAATCACCTTCTTCGCCGGCTTGCCTTCCATGAACTTGGCCACGTTGTCGTGCGCCAGCGCGGCGGCCTCGATGGCGTCCTTGGCAGCGTCGGCAGCCACGGTGATGCTGCCGCGCAGCTTGCCGTTCACCTGGATCATCAGCTCGATCTCGCTCTTCACCAGCGCGGCCTCGTCCACCTGCGGCCACGGCGCGTCCAGCAGTTCGCTGCCCGGCTGCAGCTCGTTCCAGATGGCGTCGGTCACGTGCGGCACGATGGGCGACAGCAGCACGGTGGCGGCTTCCAGCACTTCCTGCGCCACGCTGCGGCCAACGTCACCGGCGGTATCGGCCTTGTCGAAGGTGTTGAGCAGCTCCATCACCGCGGCGATGGCGGTGTTGAACTGCTGACGGCGGCCGTAATCGTCGGCCACTTTCTGGATGGTGCTGTGCAGCTTGAAGCGCAGCTCTTTCTGGCTGGCGTTCAGCTCTCCGCCGGCGTACGGCGCGGCAACGCCGGCTGCCACGTGCTCGCGAGCGGTTTTCCACAGCCGCTTCAGGAAGCGGTGCGCGCCTTCCACGCCGGCATCGGACCATTCCAGCGACTGGTCCGGCGGGGCGGCGAACATCATGAACAGGCGCGCGGTGTCGGCGCCGTATTTCTCGATGAACTCCTGCGGGTCCACGCCGTTGTTCTTGGACTTGGACATCTTCTCGATGCCGCCGATCTGCACCGGCTGGCCGTCCACGCGGTGGGTGGCGGCAATGATCTTGCCCTTGCCGTCGCGCTCCAGCACCACGTCTTGCGGGGCGATCCAGTCCTTGGCGCCGTTGGGCAGGTCGCGGTGGAAGGTTTCGCACACCACCATGCCCTGGGTCAGCAGGCTCTTGAACGGCTCGTCGCTGTCCACCAGGCCTTCGTCACGCATCAGCTTGTGGAAGAAGCGGGCGTACAGCAGGTGCAGGATGGCGTGTTCGATGCCGCCCACGTACTGGTCCACCTGCAGCCAGTAGTTGGCCGCATCCTTGTTCAGCATCGCGGTGTCGCACTTGGGGCTGGCGTAGCGCGCGTAGTACCAGCTGGACTCCACGAAGGTGTCCATGGTGTCGGTTTCGCGCTTGGCCGCGCCGCCGCACTTGGGGCAGCTGGTTTCGTAGAATTCCGGCATCTTGGCCAGCGGGCTGCCGGCGCCATCCGGAATCACATTCTCCGGCAGCACCACCGGCAGGTCTTTTTCCGGCACCGGCACGTCGCCGCAGCACGGGCAGTGGATGATGGGGATCGGGCAGCCCCAGTAGCGCTGGCGGCTGATACCCCAGTCACGCAGGCGGTACTGGGTTTTCTTGGCGCCGGAGGCCTTGGCTTCCAGGTCGGCAACGATGGCGTCGAAGGCGGCGTCAAAACCCAGGCCGTCGTACTTGCCGCTGCCTACGGTGAGCAGCCCTTCCTTGGCGCCGTACCATTCCTGCCAGTTGGCCGCATCGAAGCCGTCTTCGCCGTCGGCCTTGCGGTACACCTGCTTGATGGCCAGCTGGTATTTGTTGGCAAACTCGAAATCGCGCTCGTCGTGCGCCGGCACCGCCATTACCGCGCCTTCGCCGTAGCCCCACAGCACGTAGTTGGCTACCCATACCGGCAGCTTGGCGCCTGTCAGCGGGTGGATCACGAACAGGCCGGTATCCATGCCGCGCTTTTCCTGGGTGGCGATGTCGGCTTCGGACACGCCGCCCTTCTTGCATTCGGCCACGAAGGCGGCCAGTTCGGCATTGCCCGCCGCGGCCTGGGTGGCCAGCGGGTGCTCGGCGGCTACCGCCACGTAGGTGGCGCCCATCAGGGTGTCCGGACGGGTGGTGTATACCTTCAGCTGGCCGTCGTGGCCGATGCTGGCCTGGTCATAGGCGAAGGTCACCTCGGCGCCGAAGCTCTTGCCGATCCAGTTGCGCTGCATGGTCTTGACCTGTTCCGGCCAGCCGTCCAGCTTGTCCAGGTCGTTCAGCAGCTCGTCGGCGTAGCGGGTGATGGCGAAGTAGTACATCGGGATTTCGCGCTTTTCCACCAGCGCGCCGGAGCGCCAGCCGCGGCCATCCACCACCTGCTCGTTGGCCAGCACGGTCTGGTCCACCGGGTCCCAGTTCACCACGCCGTTTTTCTTGTAGATCACGCCCTTCTCGAACAGGCGGGTGAACAGCCACTGCTCCCAGCGGTAGTAGTCCGGCTTGCAGGTGGCCAGCTCGCGCTCCCAGTCCAGGGCAAAGCCCAGGCTGTCCAGCTGCTTCTTCATGTACTCGATGTTGGCGTAGGTCCAGGCAGCCGGTGCGCCGCCATTCTTCATCGCCGCGTTCTCGGCCGGCAGGCCGAAGGCGTCCCAGCCCATCGGTTGCAGCACATTGAAGCCCTGGTGACGCTTGAAGCGCGCCAGCACGTCGGTAATGGTGTAGTTGCGCACGTGACCCATGTGCAGCTTGCCGGACGGGTACGGGAACATGGACAGCGCGTAGTACTTGGGACGCGAAGTGTCTTCCACGGCCTTGAAGGCGGCGGTCTGCTGCCATTTCTGTTGCGCGGCGGCTTCGATTTCGCGCGGGCTGTAATGTTCTTGCATGATGTTCTTTGTCTGAGAAAGGCGAAAAATGGCGAGCAAAATCAATCGCGCCATTATATACGGCGCATGGCGGCCACGGCGAGGCGGCATGCTGCCAGGCTGCCCAAAAAAACAGCAAGGGTTGGCCGCATGCGGCCAGACCCTGGCGCATTGGCAAAGCCCTTTCGCATCGCGAAATGGCTTTGCCGTGTAACCAGGAAGGCTGCCGCTGCAATGGTCTGGCAGGAGCGACCCGGCTTTGCCAGCAGCCTGGCTTGGCCGCATGCGGCCAACCCCGCGGCCCCATCCGCCTCAACCATGCCGCAGCAGGCCAATCAGCATTTCACTGGCCATCACCACCATCAGCACGGCAAAGGCCTTTTTCAGCTTGGGCACCGGCAGCGCATGTGCGGCACGCGCGCCCAGCGGCGCCATCAGCACCGTCATCAGCATCAGCGCCAGCATGGCCGGCAGGTAGATGAAACCCAGCGCGCCCCACGGCAGCCCCGGCTGCTGCCAGCCGCTGGCCAGGTAGCCGATGGCGCCGGACACCGCGATGGGCCAGCCCAGCGCCGCGCTGGTGGCAATGGCGGTATGCACCGGCACATTGCACCAGCCCATGAACGGCACACTCATCGAGCCGCCGCCAATGCCCACCCAGCTGGAGATCATGCCGATGACGCCGCCGGCGGCACTCTGCCCCGCAATGCCAGGCATGTCGCGGCTGGCGGCCGGCTTGGCGCCCAGAAACATCTGCGCACCGACCAGGTAGGCATACAGCACGAAGAACCAGCGCAGCGCCTGGCTGGGAATCAGCCCGGCCAGCAGGCTGCCGCCAAAGGTACCCAGCACCATGCCCGGTGCCATGCCCCGCACGATGCGCCAGTCCACCGCGCCTTTCTTGTGATGCGCCCGCACGCTGGAAACACTGGTAAACACCATCACCGCCAGCGAGGTGCCCACCGCCAGGTGCTGCACGTGGTTGCCGCCCAGCCTTGCCGCCTCCAGCACACCCACCACCACCGGCACGATCACCAGCCCGCCGCCCACGCCCAGCAGGCCGGCCAGAAAGCCGGCAATGGCACCAAAACCCAGCAATACCGCGAACATCGACAACGACAGCATCACAGCACCACTTGCGTCAGGTAGGCCCATTCCGCCTCGGTAACCGGGGTGATGGACAGCCGGTTGCCACGCTTGAGCACCGTCATCTCCTCCAACTGCGGGTGCTGGCGCAGCTCCTGCGGCGACACCAGCCGCGTCTGGCGCACAAAGCGCACGTCCACGCACTGCCAGCGCGGCTTGGCCGGGTCGGATTTGGGGTCGTGGTAGGGGCTGGCCGGGTCGAACTGGCTGGAATCGGCATGCGCGGCGCTCGCCACCTCGGCGATGCCGGCAATGCCCGGCTCGGGGCAGGAGGAATGCCAGAACAGCAGCAGGTCACCCGGCTGCATGTCGTCGCGCATGAAGTTGCGAGCCTGGTAATTGCGCACGCCGGTCCACTCGAACAGCGCATCAGGGTTGGCCGCAAGGTGGGCGATGCCCACTTCGTCGGGTTCGGATTTCATCAGCCAGTAGCGCATGGTGTGGTTTCGCTGGCCGACCGGCGCCCAGCGCTCATCAATGTATCGAAACTGCATTATCCGCCGTGTCGGCGATATCAGGTAGCACGCCGTGCCCGTAGTGGTGGTGGTGGCGCTGGCGGGCAGACCGCCAGCAAAACAAAACGCCGGCAAGCCATCTGCGGCCTGCCGGCGTTGATACACCTGCCTTGCGGCATCAGTGGTTCATGAAGATATCCATCAGCACTTCCTGCACGATGAGCGTGCCCACCGTGACCAGTACCAGGTCGGTGCCGACTACCCGCCATTCGTAGCCCGGGTGCACCGGCAGGCGCACCAGCATGTCGTGCGGCACGTAGCGCTTGGCAATGCCTGGAGGCAGTGGCTTGCCACGTTCCATATTCTTGCGGATGCCCGGCGGCAGCGAGCGGTATTCGCCGTAGTTCAGGTGCGACTCGTAGGCGAAGCGACGGGCATCGCGGTCGGAAAGGCCTGCGCTTTCGTAACGGCGGCCGCGTTCATCGCGCCGCTCGTACTTGCTGTCATGCTCGTGCTTGTCGTGCTTGTCGCGCTTCCACTCCTTGTCGTGCTTCTTGCCCTGCTGCCAGGGGGGAATCTCGCCCTGGTTGCCGTAGGATTGGTCCTGCGAACGATTGTCGCCGTTGCCTTTCCATTCCGGCGTGGCAAACACCGGCGGACATACCAGCGCCAGTCCGAGAGATACCAACAGCAACGACTGCGGCCAATGACGTTTCATGGCTTAGCTCCAGAAAATAAACACTTTCAGCCTATCAGAGCTGCTGCGGGTTTTCGTTAAGGAAATGTGTGGATTTGTGACGAACTGCTACAACACTCAGCGGAAGCGATACAACCCGCTTTCGGTAACCAGGTAGTCCAGGCGCACATCCCAGGCTTCGCGCGGCACCGCTGCCACCCGCTGGCAATCGTAGGCCACGCCCACCAGCAGCGGCCGGCGCTGCGGATGACGCTGGCGGAATGCCAGCGTGCTGTCGTAGAAGCCGCCACCCTGCCCCATGCGGTAGCCCTGTGCATCCACCGCCAGCAAGGGCACGAACAGCACGTCCAGCCGCTCGGCGCGCAGGCAGGGGCCGTCGTACTCGGCAATGCCGTAACGCGGATGGTTGTACCAGCGGGCGGCATCCCCCAGACGGCTGAACCACAGCCGGCGGCTGCCATTGGGAATCTGCGGCAGGAACACCTCGCCGCCACGCCACAGCGTGGTGCTGATCAGCTCTTCGAGATCCAGTTCGGAGCCGGCTGCCAGGTAGGCGCCGATACGTTTGCCGCGGCGCAGGAAGCGCGAGGCATGGCGAACCACCAGCCGCATGGCAGCGGCACGCTGCTGCGGAGACAGCGACATGCGCGCGCGGCGCACCTGGCGGCGCAAGGCCTGCTTGTCGATGACGGTGGTGTTTTCGGTCATGACGGCGTTAGCCGGGGGGAAGGGAGTCCCCCGCGAGTGTCGGTCCGGCAAAATTCGCTTGTACCCTGTTTCCAGGGGGCCGCCTGCCAGTTGCTTCGGGCGTACCCGCAAGGGGCACGACACACCTGCAACCTACTGCTAGCAACCAAAGCGAACGCATTGGTACAAAGGAATTTAGGAGCCTTTCCGAACACCGCAGGGGGTAAGCGGATATTCTGTGTCAGCGGCCTAGAACAGGTTCTGCTGACTGGCGGACAACGCCTGGTCGGCGGCCTCGCCCATGCTGCGTATTTTACGCTGTATCGCGGACATCTCCAAGCCGCCATCGCCCAATTTTGTCTTGAGCAGATCGTGGGCGATATTCAGCGCCGCCATGATGGCCACCTTGTCGGCATCCATCACCCGGCCGCCGGCCTGGATGGTGTCGATTTTCTCGGCCAGGAGCCGCACCGCCTGCTCCAGCGTTTCGCGCTCTTCCGGCGGCGTGCCGATGGTGAACTGACGACCCAGCAGGGTCACGTCGATCTGAACCACATCGCTCATGCCTCTTCCTCCCTGGGCAGGCGGTCGATCAGCGCCGCCACACGGTGGCGGGTTTCTTCCAGCGCGAATTTCAGCTCGGCATTGTCGCGCAAGGCATCGCCCAGCGCGGCGGAAAGGCGGCCATTTTGCGCATCCAGCTCATGCACGCGCGCAATCAGCGCGGCGACACGGCTTTCCAGATAGTCGAGTTCTTGTTCCATGGCGGCGAGGATAACGGGGCGTCAGGAGGGCGTCAAACCCAGCTTGCGGCGGGCGGTGTTCAACACCTCGCACACGCTGGCAGCGCCCTGCAACAGCCGTGGGCCGGGCCGGCTGACCGGGTCGGCCGGCAGGCTGAACAGCAGGCCGTCACGCACTGCCGGCAGCTGCGGCCAGGCCTGCCAACGGCGGCGCAGCTCACTATCCAGCCCCAGCATCACCTGTGGTTTTGCCGCCAATACCGCCTCGGTGCTGACCTGCGGCGCCGCCAGCGGCAGCGTGCCGAATACATTGCTGCCACCGCACAGCGGCAGCAATGCACCAAGAAAACTCCGGCTGCTGACGGTAAACAGCGGGTTGTCGCCCACCTGCACAAACACCCGCAGCGCCGCTGCCGGGCGGTAGCGCTGTTTCAGCTGCGCCAGCCCGTTCTCGAAGCGCCCGGCCGCCGCTTCGGCGCCGGCAACATGCCCGCTCAGCTTGCCGAGCCGGCGCATTTCCGCCGCCACGTCCGGCAGCGCCACCGGGGCGCTGACGTACACCGGCACGCCCAGCTCGCGCAGCCGGGTCAGCTCGCGGCCATTGTTGCCGTCGCGCCAGGCCAGCACCAGGTCCGGCTTCTGCCGCAGCACGGCCTCCAGGCTCACGCCGCTGTAGCCGCCCACCCGCGGCAGCTGCCGCGCCGCCGGCGGGTAGTCGCTGTAATCCACCGCGCCAACCAGCAGGCGCTCGGCGCCGATGGCGTACATGTCCTCCACCAGATGCGGCGACAGTGCCACGATGCGCTGCGCCGGGTGCGGCAAGGTAACCGCCAGCCCCAGGCCGTCGCGCACACTGAGCTGGGCCATGGCCGGCAAGGCTGCCAGCCCGCATGCGGCCAACAGCAGCCGCTTCATGCCGGCCCCTTCAGGCGCAAAGGTTGGCCGCAAGCAACCAGCGTCACCAGCGGGCAGATCGCCGCCAGCTCCTGGTTCAGCCAGCCCAGTTCGTCCACGAACACGCGGGTTTCCTCGCCCAGCGGTATCACGCCCCAGCCGATCTCGTTGCTCACCAGCAACACGCTGGCCGGCGTTTCCGCCAGCGCCTGCAGCAAGGCGGCACGTTGCTGCGGCCAGCCATCGCGGTCAAAGCGGCCATCCATGCCGAAGAAGCGCATCAGCCACATGCCCATGCAATCGACCAGCAACAATTCGTCCGGCACTGCCGCCGCCAGTACTGCGGCCAGTTCGCGCCCGGGCTCGGCCAGCTGCCAGGAGGCCGGCCGCCGGGCCTGATGGTGGACGATACGCGCGGCGAACGCCTCGTCACCGGCACGCCGCTCGGCAGTAGCCACGTAACGCACCGGCCCGGCATGGGCCAGCGCCAGCTGCTCGGCATGGCGGCTCTTGCCGCTGCGGGCGCCGCCGGTGATGAGGTGTTTCATGGCGCGATCAGTAGCTCAGGGTCAGCGAAGCCTGCATGGTACGCCCGCTGCCTGGGAGCAGGTCATACTTGCCAGTGCTGCCGATATTGTCTTCCCTGTAGCCATAGCTGGCGTAGCGCTTGTCGAGCAGGTTGTTCACCGCCAGGCTCACATCGACATGCTTGCTGTACTGGTGGCTGAGCTTGAGGTTGACCAGGGTGTAGGCGGACAGCTGGGTGGCGAACTGGTTGGCCTCATCGTTATCCATGCGCTGCTTGCCGACATACTGCAGTTCCAGTCCAACACGGGTGGCCTGCTGCGGCAGCCAGGTCAGGCCGACATTGGCCAGCCAGTGCGGCACCATCGGCACGGTATTGCCAGCCAGGTCCACACCACCAGCCACACCGGAACGGAAGGTGGCCTGCTGCCAGGTCAGATTGCCGTTCAGCTGCCACTGCGGCGCCAGTTGGGTCTTGCCTTCCAGCTCCACGCCCTGCCGACGGGTCGGGTCGAGGTTGACGTTGAAATAGCTTAACGGGTTGTAATGAATTTCGTTGTTCAGGTCGTAACGGAACAGTGCGGCACGCACGCTGCTGCCCCCTTGCAGCCAGGCCACACCGACTTCCTTGTCATGTGAGACCTGCGGCAACAGCGGCGGCGCCGCAGCATAAGACTGTTCATCAGCATTAGCGATACGGAAACTCTGTCCCAGCTTGGCGTACACATCCAGCGACGGAGTCAATGCCTGTCGGATACCCAGTTGCCAGGCATTCAGTTCCTGCTGCTTCTGGTAACTGTGACTCGGTGAGCTGAGGTTGCTTACATCGTCGTCCACATGCTGGTTGCGCACCCCCACATTCACGGTGGTGCCGGCCTGCGGGCGCAGCAGTGCGTCGGCAAATACACCTAACAACTGTTGCTTGATGCGACTGGTCGCATAAGTACCATCTACGTCTGTGGCGGAATTCTGTCCATCCACGCCCACGGCCAAGCGGTGAGCCCCCAGCTCGCGCTCGTAGCGCAGGCTAGTGTTAGTTTCGTCAGCGCTGCGCTGGTCGTGTGCACTGCCCCAGTTGGTAAAGGTGTTTTTATGCCTCTGCGCGAGATCGAAATACACCAAGCCACCGGCCAACTCCTGTCGAGCTTGCAGGCCATAGTCCTGAGCCCGGGTTTCGGCGTAGTCATTGGGGCTGCTGGTTCCCCGCGAGTCCGACGCAAACTGGTTGATACCCGCGGCTGGATCGATTTGCCTGCCCCCCGGCAGGCGCAAACCCTGGTTGCTGTTGCGGGCGTAGAAGCGCACATCGCCGCCATCGTGGCGCCAGGTAGCGCTGATGCCGCCGTTGTCGTTGCGCTCGGCATTGTTACGGCGATAGTTATCACCGGTCATCGACTGCACGTAGGCATCCAGCGCCACCTGCGCGCTGGCCTGATGCACCGCCACGTCCAGCTGCTTCAGGTCCTGGCTGCCCATGGTGAAGGTGGCACGTACGCTGGGCTGATCCTTGAAGCCGTTGCGGGTGATGATGTTGACCACGCCGCCGGTGGTGCCGCCACCATAGGCCACCGCGCCACTGCCACGTACCACCTCAATGCGCTCGATCGCCTGCAGCGGAATGCCGGCCAGGTTGGGAACAGCCAAGTCATTGGTATTCTGCTTGACGCCATCCACCAGGATCAGCGTGTTGCTGACACCGGTCACGCCAAAGCCCCGCAGGTCCACCGTACCGCCGCTGGCAGAACCGGACATGTTGAACAGATGTACACCGGCCACGGCGGACAGCAGTTCCTGCACGGTACGGGCCGGGCTGCTGGCGATGTCGGCGGCGGTGATCACGGTAACGTTGGCCGGCAGTTCGCTGGCCTTGTCGGCCACGCGGGTGGCGGTAACCACCACTTCGTCCAGCTGGGTAACGGTAGCGGCCATGGCGGCCGGGGCACAGGCCAGCGCTACCAGCGCAGCCAACGGTTTGGTATTGAACATGTAAGACACACTCCAGGAGGAAAAAACGGAGTGCGGAGAAATACTCGGGACGCACGCAGCGGGCGCTACGAACTGTCGAATCGCCTCCCCGCGATGCTCCAGCAGGGCACGATTCCACGGCGCCCGAATCGCAGGCCGGTCTCCGGGCTCGGCCTTGCGGGGCGACGCCTTCCCGCCCGATGGGCAGTGGCTGTGGTCGCTCCTGGATGACACGCGTCATCAGGCCTTACCGTTGCGGGGGCAGCGCCGGACTTGTACCGACTTCCCGTTTCATCCGGCGGACCAGAGCCTGTTTACGTTCTCGCGAGCCAGGGCGAGACAAGGCGAAAACGGCTGAGGAAGCGGAATTGACATGAAGTCAATGAGCATTCCGAAGACGTTTTCAACGCTGTATCGCCGAAGCGCAGCAGATCGTAAACAGGTTCTTGCACGCCGGACACCTGCAAGGCGCGCATTATACCCGTAGCTGCAGCCCCCCGCCCCCATGCGCGGCGATTTGCTTATTCCAGCGCAAGACAATTGCCAGCGCGCGGAGCCTGCCGTATGGTCGCGCCATCACCCTTAAACGGCCGCTGCGCCGCCTCCATAGCAAGGACATCATGTTCCGCATTCCCGCACCCGATTTCTCCGCCCGCGATGCCGCCAGCGCACGCCAGCAACAACTGACCAAGCCGGCCGGCAGCCTGGGCAAACTGGAGGACCTCGCCATTACCCTGGCCGGCCTGCAGCGCCGCGAGATTCCGCAGCCGCTGAAGCCGGCCATCACCGTGTTTGCCGGCGACCACGGTGTATGCGCCGAAGGTGTGTCCGCCTACCCGCCGGAGGTAACCGGCGCCATGGTGGCCAACTTCGTGCACGGCGGTGCCGCCATCAGCGTGCTGGCACGCTGCAACCAGGCGCGGCTGGAGGTGGTGGATGCCGGCGTGGCCGCCGACCTTGCCGCGCTGCCCATCGTGCACGCCAAGGTGCGCGCCGGTAGCGGCAACATCCGCCGCGAGCCGGCGATGACGGCAGAACAATGCGCGGCAGCGCTGGAGGTTGGCCGCATGGCCGCGCGCCGCGCCATTGCCGATGGCGCCAGCCTGCTGATCGCCGGCGACATGGGCATCGGCAACACCACGCCGTCGGCGGCGCTGATCTGCCGCCTGGGCGGCCACAGCCCGGAGGCCATCGTTGGCCGCGGTACCGGTGTGAACGATGCCGCGCTGGCGCACAAGCGCCAGGTGGTGGCCGACGCGCTGGCGCGCGTGGCGCCGGACCTGGACGGCCAGGCGCTGCTGGCCGAGCTGGGCGGGCTGGAGATCGCCGCCATGGCCGGCTTCTACCTGGAAGGCGCGGCGCAGGGCGTGCCGCTGCTGCTGGACGGCTTCATCAGCACGGCTGCTGCGCTGGTGGCCCAGGCCATCGCCCCGGACATCGCCCCGTGGCTGCTGGCCAGCCACTGCTCGCAGGAAACCGGCCATGCGCTGGCGCTGGCCAGCCTGGGGCTGACGCCGCTGATCGACTTCGGCCTGCGCCTGGGTGAAGGCTCCGGCGCGGCGCTGGCGATTCCGCTGCTGCAACAGGCCATTGCGCTGCACGCCGGCATGGCCACCTTTGCCGAGGCCGGCGTGGCCGGTAAAAACGAGTGAACCCCTACACCCTCACCCTGCTGCGCCACGGCGACATCGACCACCAGGGCCGGCTGGTCGGCAGCAGCGACCTGCCGCTCAACGATGCCGGCCGTGCGGCGATGGCCGCCAGCTGGCAGCGCATCGTGCGCCATGCGCCGGTAAGCTGCATGGCTACCTCGCCGCTGCAGCGCTGCCGCGAGTTTGCCGTGCAGCAGGCACTGGTCAGCGGCGTGCCGCTGCACGTGGTGCCGCTGCTGACCGAATGCGATTTCGGCAGCTGGGAGCTGCGGCCGCTGGCCGATATCGCCGCCGAAACGCCGGACTGGCAGACGTTGCTGGCGCGCGGCCTGCTGACACCGGAAGGCGGCGAGCGCTTCGAGGTGTTCCGCAGCCGGGTGCTGATGGGGTTTGCCGGCTGGATGCGCGAGGCACGCGGCAGCCACCGCGTGCTGATCAGCCACGGCGGCGTGATCAACGTGCTGCTGGCCGAGCTGCTGGGCACCGACTTCAACATCGCCCGCCTGATGGCGGTACAGCGCGGCGGCTTTGCGCAGCTGTCCATCCTCGAAGGCCACCCGGCCTACCTGCTGCGGCTGGAAACGCCGGAGCCGCCCACCTCTTGATGCCACCTTGCGGCCAACCCTGACCTGCCATGCGTTCGCTGATTCTCGCCATCCAGTTCCTGACCCGGCTGCCAACGCCGCAGCTGAAAACCTTCGACCCGGCCTGGCTGGCCGATGCCGCACGCTGGTTCGCCCCGGTAGGCCTGCTGGTCGGCGCGGCGGTATGGCTGGCCGTACTGGCCGGCAGCCTGCTCGACCCGTGGCTGGCGGCGCTGCTGGGCCTGCTGGCCTGGCTGTGGGTAACCGGCGGCCTGCACATCGACGGTCTGGCCGACCTGGCCGACGCGCAAGGCGCCGCGCACCGCTCGCGCGAGCGCTTCCTGGAGGTACTGAAAGACCCGCACCTGGGCAGCTTTGGCGTGCTGGCCATGGCCAGCCAGCTGCTGGCCAAGCTGGTGCTGTTGATGCTGGTGGTGAAGCATGCGCTGCCTTCCCCGGACGCGCTGCGCGTGTCCGGGCTAGCAGCGCTGGCGGCAGGGCTGGCGCCGCTGCTGCTGGTGCCGGCCTGGGCGCGGCTGTTCACCGTGGCGTGGTCCGCCACCCTGCCCAGCCTGGCACCCGGCAGTGGCGAGCGCTTTGCCTGGCGCACGCACTGGGCCAGTTTCTGGCTGAGCGCCGCGCTGCTGGCCGCCGCCTCGTGGTGGCTGGCGCCGGCGCTGCTGCTGGCGCCACTGGCCGGGCTGTGGTGGTGGGCCTATCTGCGGCACAAGCTGGGCGGCATGACCGGCGATTGCCTGGGCGCCGGCATCGAGTTGTGCGAGAGCCTGCTGCTGTTGTTGCTGCTCGTGCATTGAGTCAACACCCATGAAAAAACCGCGCCGTGTCTGCACAGGGCGCGGTTTTTTTATGCGGCCAACGTTGGCCGCGGCGGCGGCTTACAGCTTGCCGGCCACCTTCTTGTTACGCATCAGGCACAGCATGTCACAGGCAATGTGCGCCGCGGCGATGGCGGTGATTTCGCTCTGGTCGTAGCTGGGGGCCACTTCCACCACGTCCATGCCGACGATGTTCAGATCGCCCAGGTTGCGGATGATCTTCAGCGCCTGCGCGGTGGTGAGGCCGCCCGGTACCGGGGTGCCGGTGCCCGGCGCGAAGGACGGGTCCAGGCAGTCGATGTCGAAGGTCACGTACACCGGCGCATCGCCGATGGTCTTCTTGATCTCGGCGATGGTGGCGTCCACGCCGTTGTCATGCACCCACGGTGCGCCCAGCACGTTGATGCCCATGAAATCATCGTTCCAGGTGCGGATGCCGACCTGTACCGATTTCTTCGGGTCTACCAGGCCTTCCTTCACTGCCTTGTAGAACATGGTGCCGTGGTTCAGGCTGTCCGGATCGTCATCCTGCCAGGTATCGCAGTGTGCATCGAAGTGCAATAATGCCAACGGCTTACCATACTTCTCGGCGTGTGCGATCAGCAGCGGGTAGGTAACGAAGTGGTCACCGCCGAAGGTGAGCATCTTGGCGCCGGAGGCCAGGATGGTACGGGCGTGCTCGATGATGGACGGCTTGATGGTGAGCGGGTTGTGCGCGTCGAACCAGCAGTCGCCGTAGTCGATCACCGCCAGGTCATCGAACGGGTCGAAGCCCCACGGGTACGGCTTCAGTTCCGCCAGCTGCACGCTGGCTGCGCGGATGGCCTGCGGGCCCTGGCGCGCGCCGGAACGGAAGGTGGTGGACAGGTCCAGCGGAATGCCGGAAACCACTACGTCCGCACCGGTCAGGTCGCGGCTGTAGTTGCGGCGCATGAAGGACAGTACGCCGGCGTAGGTATTTTCAATGGAAGAGCCGTACAGGCCTTGACGACGGATGGCACCGTCGCCCTTGATGATGTCAGTCATGGAGAGCCCCGTGACAGAACACGCCGGCTGCAGCGCGGGTAAAGGTTGGCCGCATCCGACGATTCCCGTCCATCTTGCAAGCCGACGGGTGGAGGCTGCCGCGCCCTCTCGGCGCAGGAGTGCGCAGTGTGCCGCGTTGAGCGCCGGGCGGCAAGCTTGTAACGGAAAATTAAACACTTACGTGGGAAAACAGACGATGAAATGGCTGCAACCGCAACGCAAGGACTGTCTGCCGTTCGAGTTCACCGCCGATGCCGGTGGCTACTACCGGCTGTGGCTGGGCAACCTGGTGCTCACCGTGCTGACGCTGGGCATCTACTCGGCCTGGGCCAAGGTGCGCACGCAGCGCTTCCTGTTCGGCCACACCCGCCTGGCCGGCGGCCGCTTCGACTACCACGGCCGCCCGGTCGCCATTCTGAAAGGCCGGCTGCTGATGCTGGCGCTGTTCGTGCTGTGGCAGCTGTCCGGCGGCTGGTCACCCGCGCTGCAGGGCGTGCTGGGTATGGTGGCCTTCGCCATCATGCCGTGGATCGCGGTGCAGGCGATGCGCTTTCGCCTGGCCAATACCAGCTGGAACCAGATGCGGCTGCGGTTTAACGGCAAAGTGAGCCAGGCTTATTTGGCATACCTCAAAAGCTGGCTGACCACGACGTTCACTTTCGGCCTGTTCTGGCCGCGCGCCATGCTGATCAAGCGGCGCTTCCTGCTGCAGCACAGCACGCTGGGGCAGGCCAGCCTGAAGCAGCATGACTGCGTTGGCCGCCTGTACCTGGCCGGGCTGGGCAGCCTGCTTGCCAGTTTGCTGTACCTGGCTGCTTTCGGTGCGCTGGGCGGCCTGATCTGGAAAATCGGCGATGCCATCGCGCTGCTTGCCAACCCGAACGGGCGCAGCATGCACAGTGTCGATCTCGTCTTTGCCGGCGCGATGATGGCGGCCTGGCTACTGGCCTGCCTGGGCTACGCCAATATGGCCCTGCACCGCGTGCTGCTGAATCACACCACGCTGGAGATGCACGGCCAGTCGCATCGCATCGAATGCTGGCTCGCCACCCGCCGCATGCTGTGGCTGCACCTGTCCAATGCGCTGGCGCTGCTGTTCAGCCTGGGCCTGGCCTGGCCGTGGGTGCGCATCCGCTCGCTGCATGCCTGGCTGGAACACATCGCGCTGTTCGGTGCCGGCGACCTGGCCAGCCTGCATGCAGAACTCAATGAGCTGGACGACGCCCGCGGCGACGAGCTGGCCGGCCTGCTGGAGCTGGATCTGGGATGGTAAGCATCGACGCCTGGTGGCGGGACGGCAAGAGCCCGCAAGCCCGTGCGGCCAACGTTGGCCGCAGCGACGACGAGCTGGTGGTGAACAGCGGCAGCGACAGCCGCCGCTACCTGCTGGCCGAGGTGCGGCTGGATGCCGGCATCGACACCCTGCCCGACATGCTGCACCTGCCGGATGGTAGCACGCTGGAAGTGGCGGACCGGGTGGGCATTCGCCGCCTGCTTGGCGGCCTGCCGCTGGCCGAGCGCGGCAGCCACTGGCTGCAGCAGAGCTGGCGCGCGCTGCTGGGCACCCTGCTGGCGGCGCTGGTAGTGTGCTGGGCCGCCTGGCGCTACCTGCTGCCGCTACTGGCCGGGGTGCTGGTGCAATGGATACCGGTCAGCACCGAGCAACAGTTGGCCGCACACACCCTGCAGTGGCTGCAGCAGCAGGAGCTGATCCGCCCCAGCCGCTTCCCCGCCGCGCGGCAGCAGGCGCTGCAGGCCAGGCTCACCGCGCTGTTGCCGGCCGGCAGCCGCTATCACTACCAGGTGTGGCTGCGCGACGCGCCGGACATCGGCCCCAATGCCTTCGCCCTGCCCGGCGGCAGCATTGTCGTGACCGACCAGCTGCTGCGGGTGGTATCGCAGCCGGAGGAGCTGGATGCCATCCTGGCGCACGAGGCTGGCCACGTGGAGGCGCGCCACGGCCTGCGCAGCGCGGTGGAAAGCACCGGCGTACTGGCGGCGCTCACCCTGATCACCGGCGATGCCAGCAGCCTCACCCTGGCGCTGCCCGTGGCGCTGGCCAATGCCAGCTACAGCCGCGAGCACGAGCGCGAGGCCGACAGCTTCGCCTTCGCCACCCTGCGCCGCCACGGCCTGTCGCCCTGCCTGCTGGGCTACGGGCTGCAGCGTATCGAACGCTCGGCACTGTCCGGCAAGGAAGCCGAGGCCGGCCAGCACAGCTGGTTCGCCAGCCACCCGGCCACCAGCGACCGCAGCCAGCCCGACGGCCAGCGCTGCCCGCCACTGCAATGACAAAGGCCCGGCAAAGCCGGGCCAAGCGTGTTGACAAGGTCCTTTCGCAATTGCGGAAGGACCTTATTTTGCTAATGGGAAGGCTGCCAATTCAGAACTTGGCTGGATCGGCCAGGCTTTGCCGGGTTCGGTAAAGTGTTAGCGAAGTACTTGGTCAGCAGCCTGAGCCCGGCAATGCCGGGCCCCTGTCATGCGGAATGCGGCTTAGAAGCGTACGCCCAGGGAAATGCCAATTTCCTTGGTGGTATTGTCCGGCTCGTAGGTCTGGTACAGGGTGGAGTTGTTTACCACGTAGACCGATTCCGAGGTCTTGATGTGCCAGGCGCGCAGGAACGGGGTAATGACCCATTCGGTCTGGCCGCTGGTCTTGGCGAACTCAAGGCTCAGATCGTAGCCCATGCCCTTGTCCTGGTTGTGCGTCAGCGTGCCGCCCGACACGTGCGACTTCTGCGTGCCATTCAGCAGCAGCTTGTATTTGAATGCCGGGTTGACGCTCCAGCCGTCGCTGAGCTGGGTCGGGCGCTCCAGCACAAAACTCAGGTAATTCAGGGTATTTTCACGACGGTAGCCACCGACATATTTGTCGAGACGGTCTTCCAGGTAGCGGGTGCCGATACCCAGGCCCAGTTTGGCGCCATCCCAGTCCGGCACCAGGTGCTTGTAGGTAGCACCCAGCTCCCAGGTATGGCGCTTGAGGTCGGACAGTTGCACCGAACCGTACTGCCCACCCTGGTAAGCGCCGGTGTAATCCGACTTGCCGCGGGCAAAGCGACCGTCCAGCACCACTTCGTCCAGCGGCGAAGTAGCGATGATCGCGGCACCGTTCAGGCCCAGCATCGGCGCTTCTTCCTTCATGAACGGCTGGCCACCGTTGGTTTCCTTGTAGGTCTCGTGATAAGCCTCTACACCCAGCTGATATTTGACGGTGGCAGCGCCCGCTACCGTGCTGCCCAGCAGCAGTGCAGCTGCCGCGATCATGCGGTAATTCATCTCTAATCCCTTTGAAGGCAAAAAATTGCCAATCGATTATGCCAAACGCACGGCGATTTGCAATCGCAGGGTATTAAGTGTAATGACAGCCAGCACCGCTCAAACCTCAGGCCACCCGATTACGCCACCAGCGCCAGCGCAGTTTGAGGTCGTACCACAGCGGCCGCAGCCCCAGCCCGAACAGGAACAGCGCCAGCGGCACGCTGAAGCTGTAGCCCAGGTGCTTGAAGCCCAGCGCCCCCACCACGCCACCAACGAAGAAGCTGCCGAGGATCCACAGATAGATGTGGAGGCGGTCGCGGTTGGCCTTCACCAGCGGCACCTTGCCATCGCCGCCACGGTTGATATAGCTGGCCTTGGCCAGCTCGATACCGATGTCGGTGGCGATGCCGGTCATGTGGGTGGAACGCAGCAAGCCACCGGACAGCTTGGTAACGATGGTGTTGTGCATGCCCATGATGAAACACAGCAGCAGCACGATGGGCGGGGCAAAGAACTCCGGCGCGATGGCCAGCGCCGCGCCGGCCACACCGAACAGCAGCAGCAACAGCGACTCCTCCAGCAGCGACACGCCATAGCCGCTGCGCAGGCGCTGACGCCGCGCCCAGTTGATCAGCCAGGCGGCATGCGCGGCGCCGGCGATGAAGCTCACCAGCGAGGCCAATGCGGCCAACATGGCGCCGATATCGCCTAGCACCAGGTTGTCCGCCATCGACGACACCACGCCGGATACATGCGAGGTATAACGCTGCACTGCCAGGAAGCCGCCGGCATTCAGTGCGCCGGCAATGAAGGCCATCGCCCCGCCCAGCAGCCAGGTCAGCGGCTCGCGGTACAGGCTGCGGGTGCGAACACCTTGGTCCAGCAGTCGGGTGAAGTGCTGTCTGCGCATGGCATCAACAAAAAAGGCAGGCCATCAGCGGCCTGCCTGTGAGAGTTAGTGACATTCCTGCAGCGGAATGCCCGACAACAAGCGCTGCTGCAAGGCTTTCAGGTGCGTCGCCGTCGCATCGTCCAGCGCCTTGAAGCTCAAGGTGGTCAGCTGCACTTTCTCGCCGCGTACATCGGCCACGCCCTTGTCGTAGCCGGCCGCCTTCAGGCGCCGCAACAGGTCGTCGGCCGCTGCCTGCTTGCCGAACAGCCCCAGCGACAGGTGATTATGGAATTCGCCATCGGTCTTCACGATATAGCTGTCGAAGCCCTTGCTGCGCAGCTCGGATACCAGGGTCTGCGTTTCTGCCTGGGTGGCCAGCGGCGGGTAGTGCACCCAGATGCGACCGGAGCCACGCAAGCCATCCGTCACGCTGGCGCTTGGCTGCGCCGCCAGCTTCAGTGCCGGCAAGCCACCCTGCACCCGTTCCAGTTGTTGCGGGTTCAGCGGGCCCCAGCTGCGGCACAGTTTGGCGCTGGCCACCGGCGCAGCCGCCTTGGCCTCCACCTTGGCTGGCAGCGGCTTGCTGTCTTTGGGCTCTGCCGCCTTGCTTGCCTCCGGCTTGGCCGCAGCCTTCTCCTGCGGTTTAGCTACCGCGGCAGCCACCGGCTGCGAGGCTGCCTTGGCCTGTGGGGCCTGCGGGGCCGGCAGCGCAGGCGTAAGGGCGGAGGCGATCGTCGCCAGTGGCGCCGAGGCATGCATGGCGGCAGGCTGCGGCGCGGAAGCCGCCTGCGGCAGCTTCCAGTCTGCCGGCAACAGCTTCAATTGCCCGGCGTTCACCTCGCGTGCGCTCAGGTCCAGCGCCGGTTTCTGTTTGATGACCGCATACAGGCCGGCAAAAATATTCAGTACTACCAGTGAGCCGATTAACCACTTCATGCGCTGTCTGCCACGCTTGCTAAGCCATAAAGCACCAGATTATCCACGATACGCGCCCCCGGCGGGAGTGCCGCCGCCAGCACGGCAGCATCGCCGCCGGTCAGCATCAGCTGCGGCTGGCGCCCGGTATGCGCCGCAAGACGCCCCTGCATGCGCTGGATAGCACCGCACAGCGCATCGATGGCGCCGGAAGCCAGCGCGTCCTCGGTGCCCTGCGGGAAATCGCAGGCCAGCCCGGCCTGCCGGTCGAGCTGGGCGGTGTTCTGCGCCAGCGACTGCAGCATCAGCCGGTAGCCGGGCAGGATCAGCCCGCCCAGGTAATCGCCCTCTGCCGTCAGCGCCTCCACCGTCAGCGCGGTACCGGCACAGGCAATCACCAGGTCACCGGCCTGCAGCCGGCGGGCGCCCAGTACCGCCAGCCAGCGGTCGGCGCCCTGCTCGGCCACTTCACGGTAATGATTGCGCACCCCCAGCGCCTGCTGCTGCGAGCGCTGCCACTGCACCGGCAGCGGCGCAGCGGCGGTAATGGCGGCGCGGACATGCGCGTGCGCCACGTTGGCCGCATAAACCGCGTCCACAGCCAGGCCTTGCCAGTCCTGCGCCAGCCGCGCCAGTTCGTCGTGTGCCAGCGCCGTCACCGGCCCCAGCTCGCGGCCATCCCACAGCGCCCATTTCACCCGGCTGTTGCCGGCATCGATCAGCAGTTTCATGGCGCCGCACGCAGGCTGACTTCGCCGACATGGAACACCCGCGCGCCCTCGGCGGTTTCCACCTGCAGCGCGCCATGCGGGTCCACCCCCAGCGCCACACCGGCCACCGGCTCGCCATGGCTGAAGCGCAGCAGCACCGGTTGCTGCAGATAGGCGGCCGACTGGGTCCACTCTGCATGGAAGGCGGCAAAGCCGTCGCGGTCGAAGCTGGCCAGCACCTCGGCCAGCTGGTTCAGCAGCTCGGCCAGCAGGGCGTTGCGGCCAACCTTGTAACCGGCATCGGCCAGGTTGGCCACCGGCTGGTCCACTTCACCCGGCGAGGCCATGTTCAGGCCGATGCCGATCACCACCGCGGCCGGCCCCAGGGCATCGCCGGACAATTCGATCAGGATGCCCGCCAGCTTGCGGCCATGCAGCAGCACATCGTTCGGCCACTTCAGCTGCACCGGCACGTCAAAGCTGCGCAGCGCACGCACCATGGCCACGCCCACCGCCAGCGACAGCCCGGCCAGGCCGCCTAGGCCGCGCTCGAAGCGCCACAGCACGGAAAAGGTCAACCCGGCGCCCAGCGGCATCTGCCAGCGCCGCCCCAGGCGGCCACGACCGGCGGTTTGCCGCTCTGCCGCCAGCACCAGGCCATGCGGCGCGCCTTGCGCCGCGCGCGTCATCAGCTGGGTGTTGGAGGAGTCGATTTCCTCCGCCAGCGCCAGCGTCCACACGTTGGCCGCAAGCTCGGTGAAGCCGGCGCGCACGCTGCCCACTTCCAGCAGCTCGAACGGCTGCGGCAGCCGGTAACCCTGGCCGCGCACGCTGAACACCGTCATGCCGAAATCGTTTTCCAGCTTGTGCACCGCCTGCCAGATCAGCGTGCGCGAGCAGCCCAGCACCTGCGCCATATCCTCGCCGGAATGAAAGCGCCCGTCGGCCAACTGGCGCAACACGGAAAAAGCCAGCGCGCTCATTGGCCTTCCGCGGCGCGGATTTTCTTGATGGTGGCGGTAGTGGAGGTAGCGAACAGGAAGGGAATGGAGTGCACCTCGCCACCGCGCGCCAACGTTTCGGCGCTGCCGACGATCTTGTCCACCGGCCAGTCGCCGCCTTTTACCAGCACATCCGGCTGTACCTGCTCGATCAGTTCGGCCGGCGTATCGCTATCGAACCAGGTCACCAGGCTCACGCTTTCCAGCGCCGCCAGCACCGCGGCGCGGTTCAGCTCGTTATTGATTGGCCTGTCCTCGCCTTTGCCCTGGCGCTTCACCGAGGCATCGGTATTCAGGCCCAGTACCAGACTGGCACCCAGTGCGCGAGCCTGGGCCAGGTAGGTCACATGCCCGCGGTGCAGGATATCGAAACAGCCATTGGTGAACACGATGGGGCGCGGCAATGCGGCCAACTTCTCCGCCAGCTGTTCCGGCGGACAGATCTTGTTTTCGAACGATGGAGTGGGATACGACATGACAGTGCTCTCGGCTTTAGCGGCACAGGGCCGGCATTGATTCATCTGCCGCAGGATACCACCGACCCCGGGCGGCATCCCATACGCAAAGCTACGAAAGCAAAAAGCCCAGACCTGGGTCTGGGCTTTTTTCAAGGGGCTCTGGCAATGTCCTACTTTCACACCGGCAATCGGCACTATCATCGGCGCTGAAGCGTTTCACGGTCCTGTTCGGAATGGGAAGGCGTGGTACCGCTTCGCTATGGTCACCAGAAAAACTGGTCGTTTACCGGCAGTCGGCCAGGTAAACCAAAGCCCAGCTCGTCGGAGCTGGGCTTCTTGTGGGGGAGTCTGGCGGTGTCCTACTTTCACACGGGTATCCGCACTATCATCGGCGCTGAGGCGTTTCACGGTCCTGTTCGGAATGGGAAGGCGTGGGACCACCTCGCTATGGCCACCAGACATAAACTGTCATCAAACTGTCGAAGCCTTACCAGGGAATTTCGTGTTTCCCCGGCCGGTAGAATCTTGTATCTCGCACACACCCTATTTGTTGTCACTTCGCTTCCGCAAAGCACCTCAAATGATAGAGTCAAGCCTCACGAGCAATTAGTATCGGTTAGCTTCACGCCTCACAGCGCTTCCACACCCGACCTATCAAC